>JAISZB010000239.1 GCA_031269465.1 Clostridiales bacterium
AAGGCATGAAAACGACATGGCTGCCAGATCAAATGAATCTCAAAACCCTCAAGTCGATGCAGATATTTCGGAAAGCTGCGAACCTTCAGACGCAGTTTCCGCACAGGGGGAAGACAAGGATAAAAAAGCCAGGAAATCCAGGCAGACCGACAAAAAGGAAGCTTATGCCATAAAAGGCAGGAAACTCAGTTTCTAAATTTGCTTTTAATCATAATCAGGCGTTTTTTTCCGACGCTTATAGAAGAACGTTTGTAGACATATCTGTACGTTGGGCTTGATAGAAGCCCAATGCACCTAAAAAGCCCAGTATTACTGGGCTTTTTTGCGTTCAAGGATATTCTGAAAGGCGTTTTTGAGGGCTATTTTCCTCTCCGCGCTTTGCACCAAACGTGCATTTATGCACCAGCCGAACAGAATCGTGTAATGGTTCTGCGGCTGGTGGATCTTTTTTTCAGCTAAAGAGGAATCGTGCAAAGGTATGCACCCAAGCTGAAAGTGTATCGGTCGGAAGGCTCTTTATTTGTCAAGCGAATAGGTTTATTATAATGACTCGGCAAATGAGAACAGATCCGCGACGCTATCTTTGTCGCGAATCGTTTTCTTTGGTGTGACGTTTCGTGACGTTTCAGTCGGCACGCAAATCAATTTAGTTCTTGACAAATATTAAATTTCGAGATAATATATATCGTGGAAACTAAATCAAAGGAGTGTGTAATCAATGAATGAAGTTCTGAATTTTCTCACAGAAACAAAAACATTTTATCTCGCTACGGTGGACGGTGATAAGCCTAAGGTTCGGCCTTTCGGGTTTGTTATGGAGTTTGAAGACAAACTCTATTTTGCCACAAACGAATCAAAGCCCAGCTTCCAGCAGCTTATGGTGAATCCGAGCATTGAAATCAGCGCCACCAACGCAAACAATGAGTGGCTGAGGCTTTCCGGCGAAGCAGTGTTTGATACTCGGCCGGAGGTAAAGGCAAAGCTGTTTGAGGTAGCTCCCCATCTGCGCGGTATGTATGACAAGCCAGACAGTCCTATTTTAGCACCTTTCTATGTAAAAAACGGCGAGGCAACCTTCTGCTCTCTGACCGCTGCACCTCGAACGATAAATTTGTAGGGGGAGAACGCATATGAACGAGATTTTTACACGCAGAAGCATACGGACGTTTCAAAACAGACCGGTTGAAAAAACGAAAATTGATAGGCTCCTGAGAGCGGCGATGCAAGCACCCTCCGCACTTAGTCAACAAGCGTGGGAATTTATTGTTGTGGAGGATAAGGACGCCCTTAGTAAATTATCCTCGGCTACAATAGGCTCAAAGTCTGTCGCTGGTTCCGCCGTGACGATTGTTCTTCTTGCAAACAAGAATCGCTTAAAGGCGGAGTCCGTCTGGAAGAATGACATGGGCGCGGCGGCGCAAAACATCCTCTTGGAAGCGGTTCACTTGGGACTTGGCGCAGTATGGCAGGGTGTTGGCAGAGAAGAATCAGCTCAATTGATTCAAGCGCTTTTTGATTATCCCGACTACATTATGCCGTTTGCCTTGATTTCCATAGGCTACCCTGATGGAGCGAAAAACGAGTTTATTGATCGGTATGACGCACAGAAAGTGCATCATGAAAAATGGGAGGAAAGCAAATGAGCGTCTATGATTACAACTACACCAGCATAGAGGGAAAAACTGTTCCGCTGTCCGATTACAAGGGCAAAGTTCTGCTGATTGTCAATACCGCCAGTAAATGCGGCTTCACGCCTCAATACGCGGGGCTGGAAGAACTTTGGAAAGCCTATGGAGATCGCGAGCTCGTGGTAATCGGTTTCCCGTGTAATCAGTTTGGAGGGCAAGAGCCGGGCGACGCGGAACAAATCAGCGAGTTTTGCACGGTTCGCTATGGCGTGACTTTTCCGCTTTCGGCAAAGATTGAGGTCAACGGAAAACAGGCTGACCCGTTATTTGTGTATCTAAAATCCCAACGGCAATTTGGCGGTTTTGGGAAAGGCGCAAAAGCAAAAATGATGTCCGTAATGACCAAAGCGAAGGTTGGCGAACCGGACATCAAGTGGAATTTCACCAAGTTTTTAATTGACCAAAGCGGTGAGGTTGTGGGCAGATTTGAACCGACAACAGAACCGGCGTCAATCGCAAGCGAGATTGAAAAGCTGCTGTCATTACAGTGAGGAGTGATCAGAATGACATTATACGAAACCATTTTCGTTCGCCGCAGTGTGCGGCAGTATTCCCAAACGCCGTTGGATGCGCTTGCACTTGACGAAATTCAGCAGTATATTGACAGCGCAGCGCAACTGTCGGGGCAATCCGCGTGGTTCGAGCTTGTGAACGCCGACAAGCTCAAGGGTTCTACCGCGCCGCACGCCATTTTGGCGCACGGAGAAGAAACCGACATCGGCATGACAAACATCGGCTATGTCCTGTGCGAACTGGATCTGGCACTGCAAAGCAAAGGCTACGGCAGCATTATTATGGGCATGGCAAAGCCGTTGTCCCCCGCTCCGGATTATCGCATTCTGTTGGCATTCGGCAACACCGACGTGCCACCACGCGCCGGGGAGAGCGACTTCAAGCGCAAACCCGTTCTGGATGTCAGCAACGAGAACAACGCCATCGCTTGCACGGCGCGGCTGGCACCCTCTGCCGTCAATTTTCAGCCTTGGAAGTTGCAATTTTCGCCGGGAAAAGTAACAGTGCAATCCGCCGGGCGGGGGATCGGTAGGCTGATGATGGGCAAAGTGCAAAAGATTGATCTGGGGATTATTTTAAAAACAGTGGAGATCGCGCTGAAGCATGAGGGGGAAAGCATTACCTCCATTGCACCGAAGGGCAGCGGCAAAGGCTTTTCTGTAGAAGTCATGCACGGGAAGCAGAGTGATTAACTTTTTGCGCATCAAAGGAAGGTGTAAGATTGGAATATCAGGAATACTGTATCGCCATAAACGAGTTGCTGCAGAGTGTCAGCTCGAAATTCGCAACGGCCGCCAATCAGCAGTTTGCGGGGCACAACCTCACTTCCTCGCAGGTTGGTATTTTGCTGTTGCTTGATAAAACCGGTGCGATGAAGGTGAGTGACATTGCCTCCGAACTGAATATGCGAGAAAGCAATATATCCAATATTTGTAAGCGGCTTGAAAGCGCAGGACTTGTTAGGCGCAACCGTCAGGCGGACGATCAGCGGGTGGTCAAAATTGAATTGACCGCTGCGGCGGCGGAAAAAATGGGCGGCATCAAAGCCAGCGTCAATGGTTTCCACCTAAAAATGCGAGAGTGCGTTTCCGAGACTGATTTGAAAGAAATCCACACAGGTCTCCTGAAACTCAATAGACTGTTCGATATTTTTTTTGAGGTGGAGGGAAATGCGTGAAACAAGACTTCGACTTGGAGCGATATTTGAGCGATGGTATAGAAGCCATCGTAAAAGATGCTCTAAAAGCCACACTGAAAAGCCCGAAGGAAACCGCCTTCTTAACAAAGTATGCCATTGCCGCAAAAAAGACCGAAAGCCGCAGGCACAGCCTCGAATTGGTCGGAGAACATATCCCTTCTTTTCTGATTGCCAGCATTACAGAAGAATGCAATCTGCACTGCGCGGGTTGTTATGCCCGCGCTCATATGCACGGCGGCTCCGACGCGCATATGAGCCGCTCGGATTGGAGCCGCGTGTTTCGTGAAGCGAGTGAGCTGGGCGTTGCCATGATTCTGCTGGCGGGCGGCGAACCGTTGATGCGGCGGGATGTTATCGAAGAAGCCGCCGAACATCCAGAACTGATGTTCCCTGTGTTTTCCAACGGCACGATGATGGATGCTGAGTACATATGCCTGTTTGACAAGCGGCGCAATCTGATTCCCGTTATAAGCATTGAGGGCAACGCAGATCAGACCGACACGCGCCGAGGCGATGGCGTATACGCGCAAACAGTGGAAGTTATGCGCAAGCTCCATGAAAAAGGGCTTCTTTTTGGAGTATCCATCACTGTGACCACAGAAAATTTGATGTCAGTAACCGAGCCTGCATTTTGCGATCATTTGCGAAGAACGAGTTGCTCGGTGATGTTCCTTGTGGAGTATGTTCCCGTAGAACTGCGAGATTTGGCGCTTAGCCCGGAACAGCGCGAAACGTTGCAAACCAGAGTGGAAGCGCTCCGTGAACGAAACGACGGAATGCTTTTGATTTCATTCCCCGGCGACGAACAATACTCCGGCGGCTGTCTGGCAGCAGGACGTGGATTTTTCCATATCAACGCAACCGGCGGCGTGGAGCCTTGCCCATTTTCACCTTATTCCGATACCGATTTGAAGAACACCTCTCTGCGGGCAGCGCTCCGGTCGCCGCTTTTTCAAAAGCTGCTGGATGAAGATATTCTATTACAGGAGCATATGGGCGGCTGCGTTTTGTTTGAGCAGGCGGACACGGTGAAGCGGCTGGCAAACTCATAAACGCCGGATTTCATTGAGACGTTAGGAGATGACAGCTATGCAATCCATCATGGAAATAATTTTTGATATTGCCTACCTTGCCGCGGTTATTTCGCTTGGGGTAATCATGTGCGTCAAAGTGCAACAGAGCCGTGGATTTCGTCTGTTCGGCGTCATGGCGCTTCTACTTGGGTGCGGGGACGCGTTTCACCTACTGCCGCGAGCGTACAGCCTGCTGACCGACAGCATGGATGCCAATGTCGCGGCGCTTGGGTTTGGCAAGCTCGTAACGTCCGTCACCATGACGGTTTTCCATGTGCTCTTGTACCACTTTATACGGGCGCGATATAAGACCACAGGGAAAACGCCGCTGACAATCGCGGTTTATGCGCTCGCCATCGTCAGAATTGCTTTGTGCCTGTTCCCGCAAAACGATTGGTTCAGCGCTGACGCCCCGCTGAGCTGGGGGATATACCGAAACATCCCGTTCGTCATTTTGGGCGCGGTTATCGTTTGCCTGCTTTTCACCCAGGCGAAAAAGCACAAGGACAGACCCTTCGCGTTCGCGTGGCTGGCGGTGCTGCTCTCCTTCGCGTTTTATATCCCCGTGGTTTTGTGGGCGGACGCTGTGCCGATTATTGGAATGCTCATGATTCCCAAAACGCTCTGCTATGTGTGGCTTGTGTTGATGGGGTATCGGGAGTTTCGCAGGGTTCAGCGTAAAGTTTGAGGAGCTTAGAAAGGAAACGAGAGACGGTGAATAGATGAAAAACGCACAGGGAAATTGGTCATTTCAAATATCGTTATTCTGGGGCTGGTGAGCTTTTTCACAGACATCAGCACCGAGATGGTTTATCCAATAATGCCACTGTATCTAACGGCTATACTCGGTGCTTCCCCCGCGATTATCGGCGTTATCGAGGGAATTGCCGAGAGCTTGGCTACCGTACTTAAGCTGTTTTCCGGCATGATGGCTGATAAATTCAATAACAAAAAGCAACTGGCGTTCACTGGTTACGCCGCGTCTTTTTTCAATAATATAATCATTTTATTGTCCGCGTCATGGGGTGGTGTGTTGCTGGCGCGGATTGTTGACCGCTTCGGCAAGGGCATTCTCACCGCGCCGCGTGACGCATTGGTAGCCGAATCAGCAGCCAGCGGCGGGCTTGGCAAGGCTTACGGCCTGCACAAAGCCTTTGATATGCTGGGCGCTTCGGTTGGTATCCTGTTGGCGTTTTTTCTCATTGCTAACGCTTCTGCCGATAACTTCCGCAATATCTTTCTCCTATCCATGATTCCCGCCGTTATCGGATCGCTGTGTGTGCTGTTAATGCTTTTCCTCCGCGCATTTCCAGTCCTTCGGGATGTTCCGTTTTTAATTCCTGCATGGAAAATTCCCGCACCATTGCTCTGTCCGCGATATGCAGGGTATCGTTTAGGATATGGCTGGAGATGAGAATGGCAACGCCGTCCTTTTCCGGCTAAGAGCGCAACAGTTCCCTCATGTCACGGATTCCCACCGGATCAAGAGCGTTAATCGGCTCGTCCAGAAGCAAGATTTCGGGCTTATGAATAATCGTTCGCGCAATGCCGAGGCGCTGCCGCATTCCAAGAGAAAATGTGGAAACAGGCTGGCTTCCAGTGCTCGGATGTCCCGATCTCACCAACATTTCCCCAATCTTGCCTGTCTTATCTAATCAAGATAGGCAAGATTGGCAAGATTGGCAAGATAGGCAAGGTGCATTCGCAAATTTTCAGTGTCGGAAAGGTGTTCGTAAAACAGCGGAACCTCAATCACGCTGCCAATTCTCTTGAGAAAAGCTTCACGGTTCCTGCCTGCATCTACCCCAAAGACGTCTGCCTGCCCTGCGGTTGAGAATAGTAGACCGCAAAGCAGCTTTAGCACGGTTGTCTTTCCCGTTCCGCACCAAACGGTCGAACTGGGTGTTATAGGGCAGGAACCTGCTGGTCTCGGGATGCTCCTCGACTTCTGAAAGCATGAATTCAGGCAATAATTTTGGGTCTTTAATCTTAAGCGGGGTTAACTCAGCGTCCATTTCATTATAAGTGGATTTCACGGGATTTATTTTACATTATTTAACATATTACCCGGTTAAGTTTAAAGACCCATAATTTTTTGGTTAGCATTGAGATTAAAATGAGCAGTAATATCAAGGCTTTTCATACACAATTGGAAACAGGGTGCACATTTAGGCAAGAGCAGGATTTTGAAAGCCGCGGATAAAAGTGTTGCATATCATTCCATTGGCGATATAATTGTAGTATGCGAGCAAGTCAGCAGCAAGGGGGGATGGCATGAAGCCGCGTATAGCTTTAAGCACCATGGACTTCAAGAGCTATGTTCAGGACGGATTCGCTTATGTGGACAAGTCAGGCATGATAAGCGAACTGATACGGAGCAGGGACGTGTTCCTTGTGACCAGGCCGAGAAGGTTCGGAAAATCCATGAACCTCAACATGCTTGAATGCTTCTTCTCAAACAGGTCAACTGCGGAAGAGGTGGGGAAGCTGTTTGGAGGACTCAAGATTCGGGCGGATAAAAACGCAATGGAATGCGCTGGCGGATATCCAGTGGTATCACTGTCTTTTTCAGGATTGGTAGGAAGTACATGGGCCGATGCGCTTGTAAAGCTTTCTTTGATGATGAGAAAATCCTTCGAAGACAATATGGCGCCTGTCATTGATAAAATCACAGACAATTTTTATAAAACGTTGGCAGGCATCCTGAATTCAAAGAATATTTTGGATCCCAAGCGCATTGCGGATTACAGCTCAATACTTAGCGAAACATTGAAAATGCTTACGCAATACCTCAAAGAAGCCTACGGAAAAAGGGTTATACTGCTCATAGACGAATATGACGCCCCGCTGATCCATGCGCACAACAAAGGATACTACACGGAGGCGGTGGACTTCATCAAGCTCTTCCTCGGGGCAGCCCTGAAGGACAACCTGTGCCTGGAGTTCGCCGTGGTCACAGGTGTGGTGCAGATAGCTAGGGAGAGCATTTTCAGTGATCTCAACAACCTTGTCGTATGCGATGCGTTCAACCTGGAGTTCGCTGGGGACTTCGGGTTCACGGAGGCTGAGGTGCTTGGACTCGCCAAGGTCTTCGGCAGGGAGAGGGAGATGGATTCCATCCGCGACTGGTACAATGGGTATGAGTTCAGGAATGTGGAGATCTACAACCCCTGGAGCGTGATGAGCTACTTCCGTTACGGGGAGTTCCGCTCGTACTGGGCCAACACTAGCGAGAACACCCTCATCCAGGATCTGCTGAGGGGGGCGCCGTCCTCCGATGTCTCTGACCTGTTGCACCTGCTGGCAGGGGGGCACCTGGAGAAGACAATAAGCACCAGGCTCACCTTCCGTGACCTGCGCATCGGGTCGGGAAGCGTCTTCTCCCTGATGGCGACGGCGGGTTACCTCAAAGCCGTGCCGATACGCGAGAACGGGGAGGGGCATTTGTGCATGGTGGCGCTGCCGAACAAGGAGATGCCGAACTGTTTCCATGGGATGTTCAAAAGCCTGCTCACTGAGTCGAGGATGGGGGAGCGGATAGGCGACATTGTATCGGCCATGCTGGCGGGGGACGAGAAGGGGTTCGAGTCGAGGCTGAACGACTACCTCATTGAGGTGATGAGCACTTTCGACTCTCTTGAGTCCTTCTACCACGGCTTCATGGTGTCATTGGCGGGCTATGCCTATGAGACGCATGAGATTCGCTCCAACAGGGAATCTGGAACCGGGCGCTATGACTTGTCCATGACACCCAGAAAGGCTGATGGACTCGGCGTGCTGATGGAGTTCAAGAAGCTGGGCAAGGGGGAGGACGCAGAGAGGCTTTTGGACGCAGGACTCGGCCAGTCCGACGAGAAGCGGTATGCATTGGAGATGAAGCTACATGGGATTAGGCACATAACGTATACGATGGTTTTTGACGGGAAGGTCTGTCATGTAAGGCTCAGAAGGTAAATAGCATCGAAAAGACAGTTTGTTTGAGACAACCTGTTTTTTGTATATCCATTACCATATTTATTGAAGCTTTCGAAATGAGAAGTTTATGCAGAAAATAGAAGGTTGCTCATTTTATAAAAAAGCATCATGATTATAAAAGCCTGAAACCTTAATATTAGCATTCGAAACAATGTGTTACTATGATTTCAGAACACAAAAAGGAGAAAAGTAGAGAAATCCTAACCTATCTCCCGAAGATTTTTATCGTTCCCGTTCAAAGCGATAGCCTACGCCTCGGATAGCGGTGATAACGCAGCCGCACTCAGCAATTTTCTCCCGAAGATTGGACACTTGAGACTTCACGGCGCGAAAGTAGTTGTTCGTGCTTTGTCCCCACACTCTTATAAGAACCTAGATAAAAGAAGGTAACAAAACTGTAATACAAAAAGCTACAGTTAAATCTGGACAATTTAGACAAGAAGCTGATATGAATGTCGGCACATAAACTGCCGATATTAATGTAGGGGATATATGCGCATGATCATGACAGCGGATTATGAGGAATGGACAGATGAAAAAGGCAGGATGCATATCCGATCAAACGAAGGGGCAAAATGTCCAGTTTGGCAGAGTGATCTAAAAGTGCGGGACAGCAAGGAGCGCATCGTAAAATTTCCAAATAGGCCTGGAAAAACGAAATTGGCAATCCTGCGGATGGTTTGTAAAAGCTGCGGAACGCTCCACAGTGAGCTGCCTTATACTGTAGCGCCGTATAAACGGCATGCGCGTGAAACAATAGAATCAGTAATAAATGAAGGTGAAGAAAGCCCTCTCTGACGAAATGGAAAACAGTGCCATAATAAGGATCCGGCGCTGGCGGCGCGGGGTCTTTTCGTGTTTCAGCAGGATCATGGCAGCGCTTACAGATAAAGAGATTACAGGATTCAGCGCCGCCCAAACCCGGGTGAAATTGTCAGAAATGCAGTCAACGCAAACTTATGGCCGCACACCCGTAACGCGTATGAACCTTCCGAAAGTTCTGGCATTATCATATTGTGGCAAAAACAAACATGAATAGGGGATGGAATTGGCAAATCAATGCGGAAAAAATGGCGCCAGCGCGGATTATGGGTTTTTAGCGCCAATGCATTGCTTATTGGCGGCAAAAAGCGCATAAATCAATAATTTATGATTTGCAAGTTTTATGTGTTTTGTTTTGGCGGGCCGCGATAAGCGGCTACACAACTTTTTGCGTATTATACACAGTTTGAGCACCTATATCTGGATCTGCTTTAAATCATTAAGGCGCGCCCACATACCTAGGCTCGTTCGAAAGGCGCTCATTCATCAGAGATGCCGCTATAGTAGCATGCGCCCTTGCTGCAGGCCGTTCCGAAGCATTTGCGGTACAACTCCTTGCGCAGATTCGTCTCGGGAATCTTTGAAGCCGCGGAAATGAATCTGAGCACTTTGACGAGAGTCTTAAGCGAGCGGCCTCTGCCGCCCACTTTGAATATTTGTATCCCCGCGCCAGTCAAAGCTTCAAGGCTGCAAACCGCGCATGCGGGCGAGACAGGAGGGAAGCCGAAGAGTTCAAAGCAAGCGGGCAGCATGTAGGAGACATCATGAGAAAAGACTTCATGGCAGACGCTTCCTGAATCTATTTCAGGAGGCGCTGTTTGATATCCAACGCTATGGATAAAGCGGCAGTATCCGTCAATGAAAGGGCATTTGTCAAAAAAAATCAATGCCTCACCCTGAACTTCAGGAAATTTTTCAAGAATGAGCTTCACTTGATTTATTGAGAGAAATCGAGGCAAAACTACTCGCCGAACCCCAAGATCGAAGTAGAATGACAGCGCGGAAGCGCTGCTTGTACAAGCAAGAAGAGATAGCCCTAGCATGAGCTTGCTGCCTTTTTTTTGCAAGAGGCTCATCAGAGCTATATCTTTGACCATGATTCCATAGCCGCCAAGGGCCTCAAATTCTTCGGCAAGCTCCAGCGCAAGGGGCAGCTGCCCTTTCGAATAGTCTTCATTTACAGTCATAAACAGCGGCAGACCCAGCATCTTAGTTTCTTGAACCACTTTCTTTAACTCTTCCATGCTTTCAAGGTTGGCTTTTCCCTGCCGCCTTGAAATGCTGTCATGATCGCCGAATGCATCCTGCCACTGCCTGGTCTGCACGCCGCAGTAGAATTCTGTCGCTCCCGCAATCGCAAGCTCTTCAGCTTCTCCTGGAGCTGTCAAAGGCGCAGCCAATCTCACGGAAATTCTCCTTTGCCTCATAAGAAGCCCTTTGCACTGTTTCAGGGCTTGCACTATTAAGATCCATTATTGCAGCGTACGCTAATTCATCCAATTTACCTAGCTGTTCTTCTATTAACCGCACTTTCTTTGCAGCCGCTCCGTTACCGCCTTCCAGAAAAGACAGGCAGTACTGCCGCGGCACGTCTATCGCTCCTATCAGCCAGGCGTCGTACAGCGGGGCGATTGCCTGGGATATGGAGTTGAATTCTTCATCCAGAGGAAGCTTCCAAGGGGTTTTTTCCTCCCTTTCCATTTGAAGTCCGCACCCTGGAAACAGCTGCAGCCTGCTCATGACAATTTTGGTTGTAAAGAAGCCGGAATCACGCAGCTGTTTTGCTTCTTTGCGCACAGAATCCATTGTGGATCTTAAGTGCCAGAGGATATAGCCTATATGAATGGCTACGCCGGAGTCTCGCACCGCTTTAAAAGCGTTTATCGCTTTAAGGGGTTCTAAGGGCTTGTTGAAGTATCTTAGCGTATCCGCGTCGAAGCTTTCAAGTCCGATGAATACGCGGCAAAGGCCGCCGGCCTTCAGGCGAGCCATGACTTGAGGCAGATCCTGCGCGCTTAAGAGCGTTGAGGCGCGCAGCTGCAGGGAAAGGGCGCATCTAAGCCCGCGTTCGGCAAGCTCCCTTGTCAGTTCCTCAACGCGGCTAAGAGGCCCAAAATCATCATCGACAAAATTAAAGGCATGGGGTTCATATTTTGAGCATAAAACTTCCATCTCATCCGCGACATCAGCAATAGGGCGTCCGCGCCACTTGCCGAGATCTCCGGGAAGGTGGGGCGTCGCGCAAAATTTGCATTTCCCAGGGCATCCTCTGGAAGAGCGCATGTTAATGGGCGCTCCGATGTGCAGATAATCACGAAGATTGGGCCTATGAAGCCATTGCCACTGAGGCGGGTTCAAATATTGGCTTGGCGTTTCAGGAACCTCTTTTTTCATCATTTCAAAGCATATCTTTGTGAGAGGGATTTCTCCCTCTCCCGATACCAATTCGCAGTCCGCCGGAAAAAAAGCGCGGGCTTGGGGAAAGCTTGCCGTTACGAAGAGTCCTCCAACAACGAATTTAAGCGTCGGCTTCTGCCTTCGCAAGCGAAGCAGAAGCCTCATGGCGTCCGGCGCATTGTCTTCCATCATTACAGACAGCCCTACCAATGAAGGATCGTAATCCAAAATCGACTTGGATTCACTTTCCAGGGAATGGAGTTCGCGGTCGAACAAGCAGCAGTCTATGCCTCTGTGCATGAGTTCAGCCGCCAAAGCTTCGATTCCCAGAGGCTCCGCAGGCTCCTTGTATTCAGATTGGGAGAAGGTTCTCACCAAAGCGACGCGAAACTTGCTATTAGACATCAAAATCACGCCCAGTTTATGCTGATTTGCATATGAAATCAACTGTTTTTGAGATTGAATGAATTAAGATCAAATATAGGTGCATTTGGCTAAAAACCGGTATAGCATTTATTGAGAGCTTTCACCGAACCTTATCTTTTGAAGACCTTCCAAATAATCAATCAATTCCCAGTAATCATCATCATCAGGGTTATTAGCAGCTATATTTTCTAAAATCTCCCTGAATCTGTCAAACTCCAGTGATGCGTCGGCTTCATCCATCGACTCCTCAATGCCAGCATATACTCTATTGTAAGCGTAAGCGTTCGCAAAGGGAGATGAAGACTCATTGAATCCCATATCCAATTCAAGCTCGTCAAAATCTGTGAAACCGCTAATTGCCTCCATGTATGCAGAGCGATTATAACCCAAAGCATATAACGGAATCAACATGTTTACTCTGTTGCCGAGGTATTGAGGATTAGTCCGAGCAATTACCAGGCACTGGCTCAAAGCCTCTTCATAATTATCAAGTTGCATGAGACTCAGAGAGTAATTGTTGCGAGCGCCTAAATGCAAAGGGCAGGAATCAAGTATTTCAAGGTATCCCCGCCGTGCGCTTTCAAAGTCTCCAGATTTGTATAGCTGGTTCGCCGCTCTGAAATCTTCAGAATAGAGGCTTAAATCAATCTCTTCAGTAGCTGATTTGCGCTCATCAGCGATAGCGTTTATTTCTTCCAACGCGGCTTTATCGGCATTATAGAGAGCTCCAGCAAGTTGAGGAGAAATCGGCTTAAATGTTGAATCAGGCTGTGGAGTTTCAGTGGCGGCAGGTTCCTCAGAAGGTGAGGAAGTCGGAACGTCCGAAGGACTCGGCCCAGCCTCTGAGGGAGTCTCCGATATTGCAGAAGCGATTTCCGCTTCCCCTGGAGACCTTGAGGATGATATTTCGTTGTATCTGTCCACGACAAAGACTGCAGCTAAAATCGAAATAATAAGTACAAAAAAGACGCAGCCTTTTTTTCTGGTTGAGTTCACTATCTAACGCCCCCCTTGGAGCAATTCTTAATGAACAGGAACGCATGAGCAATATGAGCCGCCCTTGGACTGGCAAGAGCAGACGCTTTCGCACGTACATACCTGATTGCAGCTGCAGTGATTGTCGCAAGAGCATACTTGATTGCAGCTGCAGTGGCCGACGCAGCTGCAGACAGCTTCGCAAGTGCAGACGCCTTCGCAGGTGCAGACGGTATTGCATGTGCACACGGAAACTGAATTGCATGAGCAGTAGCTTCCGACTACCGCGTCGTCTCTGGCGTCTCCTATGATTATGTTGTCGTCATCCTCAATAAAGACGCTTTTCATCCCGGGCTTGAAGATTCTGTTGCCGTCGACTATTATGCTTATTTCAGGCTTTGGCAATTTGCCAGTTGAAGCGTTCAGGTTAGCCCTGTCGTTGTATTTTGCAGGTTCATCCATAACAATCACTCCTGTTTTGCTGGGAACTAAAGCGTCCAAGCGATTCCTGAAGCACGCTTTACAGCCGGAGGCGCGCTTTACAACTTGCGGCTAGATGAATACAGGCTCAATGCCTGCGTCTACGCCCATCCGCTCTAAAACCTCCCTGTATATGAGCGCTCGCGTTATGACGCAGCGTTCGCTTCCCGCATGCTGCTCTAAGGATCCCAGCCCAAGCGTCTTTGCCGTGCAGTCGCCTGCGCAGTGCCATTTGCAGAAGCAGTCTTCGCAGTAGGAGAAGTTGCTGACATTCAATTTGGAAAGAAGTTCCATTTTTTCAGAATCAAATAAAAATTTGCCGCTTTGCTCGTCATATTTGCCATAAATGTAACGCTGCGCCCTCGGATCTTGATAGGTGCACACTTCATAGCAAGAGGTTGCATTTCCCTCTGCGGTTACTGTAAATCCGTTTCTGCACACGCTGCAAAAAGAAGCGTAAAGCCCGTTTGATCTAGCACCGGAGTATACGAGGCGAATCCCGCTTCCTTTAAGCTCATTTTGAGCCTTTATAAATTCGCGTACGAATATTTCAGAAGGCGGTGAGCTTTGGCCTGTCAAAAGCGCGCGTCCAACTTCAAAGACAGGCTCCATATGCAAAACGTTGCATTTAGGATAATGCTCCTTTGCAAAGGCAGCCATTTCACGCAGGCGGGTAACGCTTTCAGTTGTAATCGTCGCCCGGATGCCGTATTGCGCCCCGGCGGCATCCAGTCTCGAAAGAGTATGGCTGACTCTGTCAAATGAACCGCCTCCGCCTGCGGTTGGACGCTGGCGGTTTTGAATATCCGGCAGGATATCAAAGGAAACATTGACATCCGCTATCCACGCCAGCAAAAAATCCAAGTCTGAGTCGGAGAGGACGCCATTGGTGGCGGTGCTGAATTGACAGCGGACATTGTTTTTTTCAGCTATGCCGGCCGCATACTCGCAGCATTCCTGCATTATATCCTGGGCCATGAACGGTTCGCCGTTGCCATGAAACCCCAGGCTGAACTGAGAATACCCTTTTTTCTTCGCATTTTCCGAAATCAGATCGATAGCCGCCCTAGCCGCATTCATAGGAAGGCGATGCCCTCCCTCCGCAGCTGAAGCGTAGCAGTATCGGCACCGCAGATTGCAGAAATCTGTAGGAAACAAGGTAACCCGCGTCGGACAGAATTCTTCCTCGATCTTTGGCGGCTCCGCCTCGTCAAAAACGCCTTTGTCCTTTAAGATGCCAATCACCTTATTCTGAGACTCATCAAGCGCGAGGCCGTTCATATGCGCTGCGACCGCGTTTTTTACAGATGAGCTCACTTCAGCGATAAAACGCCGCAAAGGAGCATAGAGAATATCATTTTCCCCGTTGGGCAGAAAAAACAGTTCAGGCTTCATGCTTCACCCCCTATATCCTATTTTCATACAGTTGGATTTCGACGCGATTTTTAAGATAGCCAGCCTTCCCTAAGCTGACGAAAAACATTCCGACATCCGACGCGCTATTTTCAAGGCAGGCGTTTTTGACGATGGAATCTACGCTTTTAGTGCCATCTGCCAGCTTCAACAGCTTATAGCCCGTTTCATTTACCGTGAACATAACCTGGCCGTCATAGAAAACGGAGGCGCCAGAGCTATTCGGCTTGATATCCAAGCCATCCTGCAGGATCGGCCCTATGGTGCCCTTGGAATCACCACCCAACATCTTCTCCAATTCTGGCAACGCTCGCCATCCAGCAGCGCAGATCAGCACAAAGGCCCCTGATAATTTTAGGAATTCTCTTCTCGTCAAACTTTTCACCTCCATAAAAGTTATATGCTTGCAAACGACATTTATTTATTTAGCAGAACTTTAATCAGACGCATATGAGTTTCAAATGCACCCCTGCAAACCGAATCAGTTTGCCTGTAATTCTAGCGGCAAAAATCGCAGCGCATGACGATGCAATGTAAAAAAACATGAAAATGAGAGAGGAGGCTGAAAAATCCTGCATGAAAGCCAATCCGAAAAAGAACGCGAAACGATAAAGGGGTTTGGCTTGAGAGCCCGTTAAAGAGGATCGCAGGCTGAATGCCGTCGCCAGGGGATACAGGCTTCCGAAAGCGGCAAATGGCGCCACAGAGAGAAAATAGGCCAGAAATATCTTTTCAAATGTTGGCAGGTATACGGCTTCAAAAAAAATTCTCATTTGGTACAGCCGCTTAAAAACGCAGCTCGTTCCGAAGAAAATCCCGCTCAACGCTAAAATCAGGCTCACAGGCAGAATGAACGCCAAATGTTTGCGTTCGCCCTGAGTCAAAGCGGGAACAAAAAAGCTTCCCAGAAGAGGAACCGCTAAGGGCAATGTCAAAAAAACGGCGGCAAAGGAGCTGAGTTTTATTTTAAACTCCAGAGGAAATAAAAGCTGCCTGTAAAAAATCTTCTCTTGAATAAGTTCATCGAAATTGAGAGCTTCAAAGAGATAAGGTGAAAAAAAGCTAAAGAGAAATAGGATGGCAAATGCAGCCAGTATAATTATCAAACGCCAATGAAGCATGGCTAAATGCTCTTTAAGGGTTAAGTCTTTATCTTCTGGCATCAGCCCTCCTCCTTTCTCTTAGCCGAAGAATAATGATGGAGCCTTCATAGAGCAAAGCAAGCGGGGCGGACGCGATTATCAGCGAGACAGGATCAGTCGTCGGGGTGAGAATGGCCATGGCTATGACAGACGCCAACAGGATGTATTTCCGCTTGCGCCTAAGGCTTAGGCAGTTGACGATGCCTGCGGATTCCAAAGACAATATCGCTATAGGAAGCTGGAAAGCAATAAAGGAGATCATTATCATGGCAAAGGCAAAATCAAGCACGCTCCCCAATGAAATCATAGGCTCCAGGAAAGGGAAGCTGATGCTGAGCAAAAATGAAACGCTATTGGGCAAAAGGATAAACCATGAAAAAGAAAAGCCCGCGCAGGCAAGGAATGCGCTTGAAAGGCAGATGATTATCCTGCTTTTTAATGGAATTCCTCTGTGAAGAGTAAATATCGACGGGCACAAGAGATTCACATCCAAAGAAAGCATGCAGTAAAAGCCGCATTTAAAAGCAATCTCTATGGATTCAAGAGGAGAGAAATAGTATGTCTGCATATTTGCCAGAGCTGCGACTTTGCGCAGGATGCTTTGAGACAACAGCAGGCCAGACAAAAATGCTAATAGAGATAACAAAGCAAAAGCCAAAATTTCTTTCCTATATTTCTCCAATCTAGACCAGAAATTATTCATGATCATTTTTTTGGCTTGCAGGCTTTTCTTCAGAGCCGGATTTTTCAATCTCATTCAGACCTTCTTTAAAAGATCTTATAGCTTTGCCGATTGTCTTTCCAGCCTCGGGAAGCTTCTTGGGACCAAAGACAATCAGCGCTATAATGAGTATTACAATCAGTTCAGGCAAGCCCAGTCCAAACATAAAAGATCTCCTCTCTACTAAAGCTTGATATGCAGGATTCGCAGGCGAATGTTTCTTGCTATAGAGCTTGGCCGTCCAATTGGACGCTATATAATCAAGCTCCAAAACAGGCGGTTTCCTATGAGAGTCATAGTACAAGAACCATAGAAATCGCTGAATTGAACGAAGGAAAAGATATAAAATGCTCTTACATATCGTATAAGCATATGCTTGAATGATATCGCTTGAAATTTTTAAATTTAATTATAACAATCTTACAGATCTTCTCTGGATATTTTTAAACTAGACTTGACAAGTCAATGGGAATGTTAGATTACGAATTTATTTATTTTTAACATCTAACATCTGAATTTCAGTTTATCATTTTCCTATTGTACAGTCAAGACGAAATAAATTGGCATTATTTTGGCAAAATGACAAAAAGAATAAAGTAAAAATGAAACCCGTCTGGCATCCTGCACAAGGCGGGTTCTGGAGCAAAGCGGCTTTGAAGCCTGCATTGGATTTACCTCCGTGTCTTACTCAGCTGCGTATACCGATTTTCATCAAATGTTCCTTTTTTGGAGCTTGATTATACAGCGAGCGCGAAATGCCGATATCTGCATTTCGCGCTCGCTGTATAATCAAGCTCCAAAAAAGGTAATTTTCTATGAAATTAGTATATTTGCTTCTGGCTCCTTGTTTCAGTTTCTGCCAAAGCTTTTTCTTGCATCTGATTTGCCGTCAAATTAACTTTTTTGATTCCAGACTAGAAGCATTATCAGATCTCTAAATGTGCGTTTTTCTAAGTCAAATAATGGAAATTTGGATTTTAAGGTAATATTGAACAAAATGCAAATCCAGTTCAGAAATGCCATATGAGTTTTAACTGCTTGACAACCCTCATAATTTAGGCGCAGAAATCATAGATTCCTGCCTGAAAAACGGCTGGCGTGCATAGGCGCGCTCAGGGCGGATAGGGCTGTATTTCCAGGCGGTTTGAAGATTTCCATCAGCGAATTCGCAAAAACTCCCGGCATGCCGGATTTCAGCCTTGCTGAAGCGAAAAAACCAGAGTATTAAATGAGGGCAAGCTGAACGGAATCGAAAGCGCCGCAGTATTATTGCCGTATCCGAAGGGATCCTTCGGCAAGCCCGCTGCTTTGAGGGCTTTCATTTGCGCGGACGCCAGCCTGGACACGAGACAATGCTTGATTATTATGAAAACAAGTGGTACATCGAGACGTTTTTTTCGCAGGCGAAAGGCGGCCTTGGATTCGGAAAGCATCAAATCCGCTCAATCAAAGGGATGGAGCGCCTCTGGACGCCGGCGTCCCTTTGCCGCTCAGCCTACCGCGCGGTTGCGGGTGCCTATATGCCTTTCGGCGCGGGGCTTCGCAAGCTGCGGAATGAAAATGCTGGAAATTGCATAAAATCCATATATTAAAGAGGTCGCGGCGGAGAAAGCCTCTAAGCGGCTCTTTCGGATTTCCGCGGCGGGCCTGCAAGCCTGGCCGCGGCGCAATAATTTTATATGCCGCTGAATGCCGCCGCCAGGATGATGTGCGTGCCGGTTATTTTTTAAAACTCATGCATAATAATGCAAGGCATCCCAAGCCGCGCATGCATGCGGCCCTGACTCCCAGGAGAAGCATGCCGCCTGCGGATTCGCCGAAAGGCTTGATTCTTCAACTTTTCGTCCACGTCTAAAACCTTGAAAATTAAGTTTCAAGCCAATCAACTATCTTCAAGCCTTCAATCCGTTCAAAGTGATTGGTATTATTAGTTACAAGCGTAAAACTATTAGTCAAGCAAATACTGGCGATAAATAAATCGGCATCATCAATAAGATCTCCACGTTTGCGAAGTACAACGTATAAATTGATTGCCAACGTGAAAACCTCCTCGTCCATTTGCGATTTGATACTATTTTCGTAAAGTTCTCGAAACTCTTTTAATTTAGAGTAAGCGTTAACATATCTTAAACCACGTTCTGTTTCATAGCGAACGATTGAGGGGATAGAAAAAGAATTATTATCTTCTAGTGCTTTCTTGAAGTTTTTTTTCGCGTTCTGATTGTATTTTAATATCGCCGTTACGATGTTGGTATCAAGTGCGAAAATCATATGTCTAACTCCCTTGAAATGTTAAACCTTTGGTTGACGATTTCGTCAAACTCTGAGCCTAAAGGTTCATTTTCAATAGCTTCAATGTTTTCAAAAAAAGCTTCAACTGCTTTTTTTTGAATGCTTAAAGGTTTGCCGTTATTTAACATTAATCCATTTTTAGACGGTCTGTAAGGCGCATTGTTATACATATCTGTAAATTGTTGTCTTAGCGCATTAACAACGTCAAAAACGTCTCTGCCATTTAAGCTGACAATCAGCATATCCGGCTTGCCGCCATTGGTTATAACAACCTCGCCGTCCCTATGCACCGCCGTAGAAACGGCTTTAGGTTCTTTGCTTAAACTTCTAATAGGCATAAACTCCATATTCATATCACCCTTTCCTATTGTTATATATTTATTATATCGTTTGTCAGGACGTTTGTCAAGTCGTTATGATGATTTTTTGTTTTACTACGCAAACTGGCTCATATACATTCTTGTTGCAGTAATGCAAAGTAATCTCAGTCAAGAGATTTTGCGCCGCCCTTTACGCTATTTTGGGAATCTCTCTCAAACATTTTCGCCAGAGTACTGCAACCCATATTTACCTTGGAAGGTTGTTGTTCCAGTCCGGCATCTTCGCATAAAGCGCCGCCGGCATGCCGTCGACGCTTCTCCCTTTTTTATAAAGCTGCGTAAAAGGCGGCAATCGACAGGATCCACGCCGATCACCCCGCCTTGGGCTGCAGGCGGATCGCGGCCCTGTTGCCGGGGTGCTCAGCGCGGATCCCCACACTGTCCTTAAATACATTCGCGAGATGGGCATCCAAGCCGTGTACCCGAAGCCTTGCCTCTCGAAAGCGGATCCGGAGCACAAGATCTACCCATATTTGCTTAAAAACATCGAAATTTCGCGCGCAAACCAGGTTTGGAGCACTGACATCACATATGCTCCCATGAATGGATCATTCATGTACCTCTCGGCAATCATCGACTGGCGGTCCAGGCATGTCATAAGCTGGGTATTGAGCGGCGCCCTGGAAATCGAATTCGTCCTGGAGACCGCAAGGAACGCCTTGAAAACCAACGAAAAGCCCGAAATCATGAACAGCGATCAAGGCTCGCACTGCACAAGCCCTAAGTACACGGGCATTTTCCTGAACGCCGGCGTGAAGGTCAGCATGGATCACCGGGGGGGCGTTGCTTCGACAACATTTTCATCTTATCCTCAAGTTTATTTAATCCTGAAAGATTTTTGGATTTCTTTCAAGATGCCGTCAAGGCAAGACTTCTTTGTTTAATTCAAGCGACGGCATTTTTGTTTTATAGGATTAAGCAAGTCACCTCAAGCCGCTCTTCAGGGCATACTCGTCCTCGGTGCACCAAGCAGGCGTTTCGCAGCAGGTCTGGTTTGCCTGATCCTTGCTCATCGCCTCACGCATCATCTCCATGGAGGGCTTGGCGTATTTCCTGGTTGTCTCGATTTGCGCATGGCCAAGCAAGCGGGATACAAGATCGAGTTCGACGCCGCTTTGGTACATGTTCGTTGCTTTGGTTCTCCGAAACATGTGGGGGTGTATTTTGATCGGCATGCTGGGGCATTCCGGCCTTGCGGCGTCAGCGTGCCTCTGGATCAGGGATTCAGCGGCGCCGGTGGACATTTTCCCGGCCTCGCCCTTGATGACCGTGTAGAACAGAAAATCCGAAGGGGAGCCGCCTTCAGGGTGGAAGACGGACATGTACTGGCTCAGGTGCTCCAAAGTCCTCAATCCCAAGCCCACAACGCGCTCCTTGTCCCCTTTCCCCAAAATCCTCATGCACGGGTTGCTCTTGTCGAAGTTGATGTCTGTCTTCGCGGCGCCAAGGACTTCGTCAATCCTGGCCGCGCTGTCGTACAGCAATATCATCAGGGTTCTGTCCCGCAAGCCCTTGCGGCTGTTTTTGCGGGGCTGCGCCAAAATGGCGCCAAGCTCGGCATCTGAAAGGACATGCTTGGGGGTGTCCGGGTTCTTGCATTGCGGAACCCCGCTTATTGAAAGCGATATTTGCTGGAGTGCCACATCCTTGCCTGACGCGTACCGAAGGTAGCCCTTGAGGGCGCTCAGCCTGTGGTTCCTCGTGCCTGGCCTGTCTCCGCGCGACTTCAGGAACCCAAGAAAGCCGTAGACAAGATCCTGGGTGCAATCGGCGAACCTGAAGCTCTTCATGGAGATGCCCAGCTGATCAAGCAAATATTTGCGGAACACCGTCAAAGCGTCCCTGTATGATTTTATCGTCCTGTCGCTCCTGCTTTTCTGAAGCCTCAAATGAACCTCCAAATACTCATAGGTCATGGAAAAGAAAAGCGGCTTCTCAGTATTCCTCAAACGGCTCCACCTCCGGCACCGCATTTTCGGAGCTTTGATCAAGCCCCCTGGCTATCTCGAACGACGCCAGCGTTTGATGGTAGTAGTAGTGGGTCTCCACGGCTGACGCATGGCCGAGGTACATGCTCAGGTAAGCCAGCATCTCATTGAATTCCACCTTGTCGATCATCCATTGGTGCATCTTGTCAACCACAAAGGTGTGCCTCAGGGAATGGACGGTGGGCTTTTTGTCTACAGTGGGGGCGTAAGACGTCGAAGCCCAGAATTCATTGAATTTCCTGTCCACGTTGGTCTTGTCGATCTTGCCGGTTCCCGCATGGTTCGGAAAGAACCACGCCCTTCCGGGGTGGATGCCGCCGATGTAGGAGTCGTAATCGGCGCACAGCTTGCGCAAGCTGCCATCCATGCACACCAGCCGATCCTTGTCTCCCTTCGAGTGGAGCAGGGCAAGGGTTCCAGACTCGAGATCAACGCGCTCCGTTTTGAGATCGCATGCCTCTGAGACCCGCATTCCGCAGCAATACAATACCCTGAAGAGGACGCGGTATGTATGCCATAGCGGAATGAACCGCCTCAAAGGCGCGCTGGCGTCAGCGGAGCGGAAAAAGGCGCGCAGCTCATCAGGCGGCAGGATATGGGGGACAGGTGCCCTGCTGGATGCATCTTGAGGGGGGATGCAGGCGTCAATGCCGAGTCCGCGCATGTAAATCGCCAGCTGCCTGACTGTCGACACCCTGGCGTTCCTGGCGTTCTTGCCTTCAGTGTCCCTCTGCGCGGCCCATGCCGCAACCAGCTCCATGGACAGCCGGCCGTCATCAAAGCCATTTTCCACGCAAAATGCATCGAAGTTGAGCAGCTTCAGGGCCTCAGCCTCGTAAATGAAGCCGCAGTCCCTTTTTTGCGCGATGAGGCCTGCCATGCATTTGGCCAAGCGGCTTTTGAACCCGTATTCCCTCATTGCGGAAAGCCTCCCCCGTATTCGATTCCATCAAGGCCAATCGCGCATTTCCTCAGCATTCTCTCATTGACGCCTATGTACTTGCGCAAAGACGAGGAATTCTTGTGCCCCAAAGCCTCAGCGACCGCATCCGCGCGGTTTCCCGCGCCAAGCATCCTGGACGCGAATGTCCTTCTTGTGATGTGGAATCCGGCCGCATGGCCCGCTCCTTGAAGCGCCTTTCCGATCGCCCTGTTCCCGGCGGAGGGATCCAGCCGCTGGTACGGCGCGCGGTGGCTGATGAAAACGAAGGGGGAGGGGGATGGCGGCCTGCCCTCATGGATGTATCTGAACATGCTGTTGCCAGCTTCAACCAGCAAGGGAAGCTTGAGGAATTCCCCCGTCTTCTGCTGGATGAATGATATCTGGCTGCCGCTCCAGCTTATGTCGGTGAATTTCAGGTTCGAGATGTCCGACTCCCTCAGCCCCATTTTCAGCCCCAGCATGATCATCGCGGAATTCCTGAGCTCTTCAGGTGAGGATGCCTTGCTTCTGTATTCATACAGGAAATCGATCTGCTCTTCAGAGAGCACTTCCACGATTTTTGTCCTCGGCGCGGAATCGCAGGCGAAAGACATCGCCAGATCGCATGGCGCCAATCCGATTTCGGATAAATGGCGTATAAAGCCCCTTATTCTGAAGGTGTATGCGTTTTTGCCTTCAATGGTGGCATGCTTGTCCTGGATCTGGAAGCCGCGAACGACGCCTGGGGTCACCAAGCTGGCGTCTTCTATTCCGATGCTGTCCAAATAGCCAAGGAAACGCGAGCAGGAATTCTTTATCATGCAGATGGCGGACTCCGACAGATCTTCTCTTTTGCGCAGATCAACGTATTTCTGCAGCAAATTGCCGCTCCATGCGGGGAGTTCGCATTTGGCGCCATTTCTACGCAACGCCTTGGCAGGCAGCGCTCCTGATGACATTATGGAGTTGATGCCCAAAACAACCGCAATCGCCTCTTTATGCCTGCAGAAGCCGCATTTGCCCCTCAGAAGCTCAAGCCACGCCAAACCCATCTCTGGGGAATATGGCAGGCCATTGATTTCCATGAAGTCGTCAAGCCATTTCAGCACACGGGAATTTCTCATTTTCACGGATCCAGAGTAGGCCAGCTGCGCATGGAGCTCAATGTGGCGCGATTTGGCTGAGGAATATGCCGATTCCTCCAATGGGCCACCGCGCGGCTTGCGGAATCCGGCGAATCCGGCCCCATCGATCTCCGATGGCATCAGGACATCCAGCATGGGAATGTCATTCGCATAGCCCATTGCTATCCAGGCTTGCCTTGGCGCCAAGCCCCTTTCAGAAAAACAGCCCAGCATCAGCCTCACTGAGGAATTGCAGGCGTTTCTGCTTGTCGCGGATGGATTGGCTGATTCCAGGACAAATCGCTTCGCGAGCTGGGGAGAAATCCCAGAGGGATCCATGACGCCGCATTGCTCCATGAACAGGAAAAATCTTGAGCAGTGCATTCTTGCGGATTTGCCATGGGACTCGCCGTAATTCATGCCGTCGGCGAAACTGTCGACCAGTTGCCTGCTCCAGCTTGAAAGCCTCTCAATGGAAGGGCTCCGATCCAGGGCTTTGCCCAAGCTCTCCAAGCTGCTGCCACTTTCAGAGGCATGGGTGAGCACGGCCAGGAGCTTTCCATATGCCTGGCGATCCTCTTTGCTCCAGGCGCCTCTGTTTTCCTCCATCCAAGACAGGAGCGCCCCCCTAGTAGGCAAGATGTTGCTCCGGGACATGTGATCCTTGAAAGCTTGAGCGCATTTCCTGAATTTCCCCACATAGGCGGTACTGTATTTGAGGCCTTCAAAAATCATGGCGCTGTAGGCTGTGGCCTTGTCATATTCTCGATACACGCTTTCGCCTCCTTATGAGCTACTTTTTTCCCCATAATCCCCTATATGTCACTTTAACATAAATCTTTGGAATAAGCAAGCTTTAAATTTGTGGGTTTAATCCTGAAATTTACCGTAATCAATATTGTTTTTAAGTTAAAATCCAGCTGTTTGATTGAAAACTTAAGGATTAAATAATCTTGAAGATAAAATGTATAATCATCAATTGATGATTATTCATCTAGCGTTTCTGGAGAAGCTTCAAGTACGAGCTGATTTACATCAACGAAATCTCCAGCCCAAAGGAATTACTGGCAAAAACAAAACAATACATAAATTTCTACAATGATATTCGCCCCCGCCAAAGCTTGTCGTACAGCACTCCGGCGGAAGTCCACCGCAGGCGCGAAGAGCCAAAGGCGTAGCCAACAAGGAGTGCGCGGGAGCATCGGGCCGCCAGCCGCGTTTGCTGGTTGCCCCCTCCGAGTGCGCGCGCGTACGTGAAGCGAAGGGCTTAAACAAACAAAATGCTTGAAATTTAAGATTTTTTGATCAAAATCATGAGTGGGTAACTTGCTGAAATCTCTCTTAAAATTCTAAAAAATTTGTCTTGACAAACTAGACCACCATATTGGTTCCCTTCTCTAAGCTTGAGAAGGGATGGCGGAAATAGACGGCGCACTCCACGGTGTCCTTAAACCCTGCGAACTCCCGGACGTTGACGCCAGCGGCGCTTTCGAAAATGCCAAAGATTTTTAGAAACATTTGCCCCGTTGCACTTGATGAGTCTATCGCTTCCATAAGTGAATTAAACGCGCAATGGTGCTGATTAAACAACTCTACCAGTTCAATCAAGTTTTTAGTTGAGCGCTTGAGACTGTCAATCTTGTACACCAACACATTCTTGACTTTGCCACTCTCAAACATCTGCCAACAGCCGATTTATCGCGGGGTCGTTCCTCAACATTTTTCCTGCCGATACCCTCGTCGGCGTATACGCCGTAACTATGCAAGTTTTTGAGTTTGGCATATGCCCGTAGTTTTTCCTCTTACGCTCGGACGGAGTAACCCTCCCACGCCTCCTCTGTTCTAATCCTCACATAATTAGCCCCTTTTCCTCGTTTTGGGAAAAGCGAGCTTGCTGTTCCCGCTTGGCGGGGGCTATTTTCGGTATGGACGTTTTACGGAAAAAGATCATAATTTCCTTCTGTAACCACGGCGGCAATGTGATTTTTTCCGTTTTGTTCGCTTCTTTCTTCTCCATATTACCAACCGCCTAAATAACCTATTATTAGATTATATTTGACGATTTCCCAAAAATGTCTGTCCTGCGGTGTTTAAGCTATGGTGTTTTTTTGTGAGATTAGTGAAGAGAGTTCAAGGAGTTCTAATAGACAGATGCACAGGCTGACAAAGCGTCGGTTCCTCTGCAGAGAAACTCAGGGGCTGCGACGCCAAGCCGCAACTGGAAGCGGCCCGACCCGGAAAGAGGTGAAGACACTAAATGCGGATATCTTTGCAGGTGACAAGCAAATATAGGATCTGAAGAAAGTCGATGCGGCGGCGCTGTGGCAAGCGCCAATCTGCAAGCGAAGCCTGGAGCTTTGCCAGGCGCGCAAAGAAGAGATGGAAAACATGCAGCTCTGCAACGCGACTGAAGTTTGCGGAATTTCATATGCAAGTCAAAATAGTCGGCTGCGTCGACTATTTTGACGGAATCCGTTCGTTCCGATGCGGAGGAAAGACTCCTATCGCAGTTTAACCATCCCGCGCAAGCCTCACATCCAAGGCAAGCGTCGAGGCCAGGAAAAATGATTCTGCGTAATTTGCACTCAAATGCACCTATTTTGGAGCTTGACTGAACAGCGAGTGCGAAATGCCGATATCGGCATTTCGTACCGCTCTATGTACAATCAAGCTCCAAAATAGGAACTTTCATATGCAAGCCAGCCTGCAATGAGAATCCACGGTTGCCACAGCAAAGTCTCTGAATAGGAGATTTTAGTGGAGCGGCAATCTTACAAGCCTATTTTTCCAGAAAGGCATCAAAACGAAGCCTTCCGGCACCGGGGAAGGGATTCTGGATTCGCTGGCTTGCATTACTTAAACAAAGCCCTGGGATTTCCGGATCTAGCCAATTGCATAAGAGCGCCTGAGGGATCTTTAACCTTTGCCAAGAATATCATCGCAGCTATTATATACGGCTTGCAACTTGCCTGCTTATAAAGGGAGGTTCGGTACTGATTGAATATTTCAGCGGAAACCTCGCCCTGCTCGCAGGAAACCCCTGATATATCCGCAGGAAGGCAGTGCAGGTAAAGCGCTTTTCCGTCTTTGGTGGCATCCATAATAGCTCTATTGCATTCCCAGTCTTTGTGCAACGCATTCTGCGCAAGCATTTCTTTTTCCAGTCGCTTTATTCCCTCGAAATCGCCGTCCTCATACAGTTTCGAACGCGTCTTCATGGAGGCAAATGGCGCCCAGCTCTTGGGGTAGACTATGTCCGCTCCGCTAAAAGCCTCCTCCATGCTGGATGTCGCATAGAATTTGCCTCCGGAAGACCTTGCGTTTTCTAGGGCTGTATCTATGACATCAGGCATTACTTCATACCCTTGCGGATAGGCAAGAGCAACTTCCATGCCAAAGCGGGTCATAAGCCCGGCGACGCCTTGAGGGACGCTAAGCGGCTTGCCATAGCTAGGGCTATATGCCCAAGTCATGGCGATCTTCTTTCCTTTTAGATTTTGAACTCCGCCGAATTCTTGAATTATATAGTTCATATCCGCCATGGTCTGAGTAGGGTGGTCTATGTCGCACTGAAGATTTACTACTGCGGGGCGCTGCTCAAGCGTGCCTTCCGCGAACCCCAAATCTAAGGCTTCCGAAACTGCTCGCATGTAAGAGTTTCCTCTGCCTATGAACATATCGTCCCTTATGCCGCAAACCTCAGCCATGAAAGAGATCATGTTGGCAGTTTCTCGGACTGTTTCTCCATGAGCGGCCTGGCTCTTGCCTTCGTCCAGATCAGAGACGGCCAGACCTAGGAGATTGCATGCAGAGGCGTAGCTGAATCTGGTTCTGGTGGAGTTGTCGCGAAATAAAGACACCGCAATGCCAGAATCGAAAATCCTTGTTGACACGCCGTCCATGCGAAGTTTCCTCAAAGCATCCGCAACCGTAAAAACAGCTGAAAGTTCATCTTCAGTTTTTTCCCCAGTTAAAAGAAAATCATCTCCAAACATACGGCTTAATTCTAAATCATCCAATTCTCTTGCAAGTTTGCTGAGACTCATTTAAACCTCCCAATATACAGTATGACTGTTCTCAAAGAGAAGCGTCCTTTAGGAGCCGACGCCTATGCCCATAGCCATTTTGAACCGAAGCGCTTTGCGGGCCGATTTTGCCGTACCGATTTGCAGTCAAATGCAACTGTTTTGGAGGCTGGCTGACCACTGCCAAGGTGCGACTTGCATTCTGGCAATTCTTCTCCTATGCTTGCAAATTGCCTCTGCATCACCTTTTTTCGGCTGCGGCATTTTGAACGAGTCCGGAAGCATTGCCTTAGCTTATCGCACGCGCTTCATTTTATATGCCGATTTTCATCAAATGTTCCTTTTTTGGAGCTTGATAATCCATTGAATGGTGCGAAATGCCTAATCGGCATTTCGCTCTCGCTGCATAATCAAGCTCCAAAAAGGGTAATTTAGTAGGAAAATACATTTTATGGACATTTGTCCATGACTCAAACACACAAATGGCTTAATATTTTCATCCTTAGTGGTGAAGCGAAGCTTCATAGGGGTTTAGTACGAAAATCAGTATAATGAGCGGGCATAAAGCCTTTGCCGCGAAAGTTCGTCAAATTAAGCATTGGCAGGCAATTAGTGCGAAATGTGGATATGGTCATTTCACACCCTTCAATGGTTAGTCAGGCAACAAAATCTGTGCATTTGACTGCAAAGCGGTATAGCTGAGGCAACTGCGAATGCCATTAACCGCCCAATCTTTATCCTGAAGAAAATAGAAAATTTCAGCTTAAGCACGGGGGTTGTTTTTGAGGTAAAGACTCGGAAGAGCTGCGTATACTGCGGCGCTCTTGACCAAATCATCTTTCCAGGTTCGCTCATCCGGCGCGTGAGCCTGAATTTCCTTGCCAGGTCCAAAGCCAATGCACGCTATCCCAAAACGCCCCATTATAGAGACTCCATTTGTTGAAAATGTCCACTTGTCTATGACGGGATCGCCGTACATGCCTTTATGCGATTCAACCAGCGCGACGACTGCTGGGTGCTCCTCGGGCAGAACCCATGTCGGGAAAAAGCATTCCGTGGGATAGACAAGTCCAGTGCAACTTGGAGTGTCATATTTGTACATGCTTACCTGCGCATCATACTTTTTGGCTGAAGGCAGCCCCTTAATCTCTTCCAGAGCGGACTCCCATGTTTCCCCTGTTGTCAGCCTCCGGTCAATTGATATGGAACAGCTGTCCGGAACTGCGCAACGTGACGGAGATGTGAAGAAGATCTCAGAGACCGCCAATGTGCCTTTTCCAAGAAATGAATCGTTTTTGAGGCTTTTGCCCAGCTCTTTCAGATCTCCTATAATTTCGCACATCCTATAAATAGCATTTTCTCCGCGCTCGGGGGCGCTGCCATGGCAGGAGACTCCTCTTACATCGACCCGAATCTCCATCCTGCCTCGCTGCCCCCGGTTCACCTTGCCGTCAGTCGGTTCGGTAATGACTACAAACTCCGGCTTTACCCCGTCCTCATTAATTATATACTGCCAGTTGAGTCCGTCGCAATCCTCTTCCTGCACAGTGGCGGAAACGAGAATTGAGATTGAGGGTTCGATGAGGCCGAGATCTTTCATGATTTTAGCGCCGTAGACTGCAGAGACTATTCCCCCCAGCTGGTCGGACGCTCCGCGTCCGCCAATTTCATCCTCGCTTTCGAAACCTTCAAATGGATCGAATGTCCAATTTTCAGGATTCCCGACGCCAACTGTATCAATGTGGCCGTCGAAGGCTATTATAGACTGCCCTGAACCCATATAACCCAAAAGGTTTCCCATTGGATCAGTTTCGATCCTGTCGAATCCCAAACGCTTCATTTCGCTTGCAACCCGCCGGACTTTTTCGGACTCATTCGAACTGGTTCCAGGGATTTTTATCAACTCGCGCAGAAAAAAAGCCATATCCTTCCTGCAATCTTCCGCCGCCGCTTTCACCTTCTCAAAATCCATATATTCTATTCAACCCTTTCAATGATTATCTCCATTGAACCTCCGCAGGCCATCCCGTCATCATCAGAAATATCAGACATGTCTATGGTTTTCAGCATGAATCCTCCTGAGCCGATCACATCCCTGGCCCAGCCGACAGCCTCGGCCTCGGCGCAACCCCCTCCGATTGTACCGATTGACATGCCGGATTCCAAAACAGCCATTTTTGCCCCAGCTTCGCGAGGGGTTGATCCGCTTGTCTTCGCGACGGTGATTATTGCAGCTTTCTCTATAGAGCAACCTGCAAGAAATTCTAGGATGTTCAAATCCGCATATGCATCAATGGCAATCTGCTGTTCCCATTCAACCCTTCGCTTTTCACGTATCAATTCCGCAGCGATGGATACAGCAATCTCTTCCGGAGTCACCGAGCCAAGAGAGAGTCCTATTGGAGAATGCAGCTTTGACAGCATTTCTTCGCTTGCGCCACTGGATAAAAGCTCTCCCGCTACAATCGCCGCCCGTCTTTTGGAAGCCAGCATGCCCAGATAAAAAGGCTCATCCGCTCTCAGTATAAATCTCAAGCAGTCAATATCATGCCTATGACCCCTTGTCATAACGGCAACATAATCATTTTGGCCAAGTTTCAGATGCTCTTCAAGGTTCATAAAGCTGTCGCAGATTACTTTATCAGCATCAGGAAATAGATGCTTTGCCGCGAAGCTTGGCCTATCGTCGTACGCCCAAACTTGAAATCCTATGAGTGGGGCTATCTTTGAGAGAGCTATAGATATGTAGCCGCATCCCAGAATAACAAGTCGCGGCTTGGGCAAGAAGAGTTCTAAGACAGCAACCTCTGCGTCGCTTATAAGCTTTTCTGCGTTTGGAATAAAACGCATTTCCCCTTGAGACAAGAAAATTGAGTCTCTGGCGCAAAAAAGCCCTTTAATTTTAACTGCGTCATCTATAAGCATCTTTGTTGCCCTGCCATTGCCGTAAGCCGTCAGAATTGCAGCTTCACGGCCATCTTTTAGATTATCAAGCACGTTGCGGTAGATGTCAGAGATAGTATCACTCCTTTGGAGCCATTGGTCTGGCTTGGTTTAATATACCGCATCAGACCCTAAAGATCAAGCCTATTATAAGACATAAGCATTTTACGCGAAATGATAAAAGCGCCCTTAGGCATTCACCTGCTGTTGCAATTATACGCGCCGCTATTTAAACGCGCGCGAAAATAAGTATTTTGAAGAGGACTGTCCACTTTCAAGGTGTGAAATGCTGATATTGGCATTTCTCGCTCGCTATGCAGGCAATTTGCATTTTCATTTAAGCTTTAGCTTAAAAGCGACATTTTATATTCCTCATAATGCAGAACAGTTAATTAAGCATTCAGTGTACGGCTTCTCTGGAAGCGCATAGTATATTGATAAGGCAATTTCAGTTTTACGGGAAGATTTTAGAGCATATCTTTAAGAATGTTCATGAAGAGGAGCTGTTTATAAGTATTCTGAATTCATTCTCAGCCAGCCCTGAATAAAACTGTATTTTGGATTTACTTTCATTAGTTTTACTGTGGTATAAACTTTTATGTTTATCTAATTATGTTAAAATGACATTTATGTCTGAAAAGCAGTAAACGAGGACGCCCTCAAATGTGAAAAATCGCATTTGAGGGCGTCGCTGTTAAGAACTACGAGTATCGGTTGGGCGCGTACCCGTGGCGCGTGACCCTACTGTTCCCGGACGGGAAAGAGCGGGCGTATGTAATTGATGGATAGTCCGGCTGAATATGACATTCGCGGTCGCCCGTAAAGTCCCCAGTCAGTTTGCGGTCGCGATTTTGCGCCGGAAGCGGAACACCCTCACCGATAAGCCGTTCTATCACAGCTTTCAGCTTATCAATGTCGCGCCCGTTTCTGCATAAGTGACAGGTCTTTTTGGAATTTGTTGGTGTATTCGGACTTTAGCAGGCTATATCCCCAATTCCTTAAACATCTCCCCCGCCGTATTAAAGCGGTGAGAACCGTTCTTAGCTATACTTTCCGCTTCGCGGAGCGCGGCGAGCGTTTCCTCGTTATAAGCCGGAGCTTTGACGAGGAATGGAATCCCGTTGTTGAGAATAACCTGACGGAGAAATATCGTGACGGCCCCCGAGGTAGTCATACCTAAATACTGCAACACATTATCGGCCTGAGATTTAATCTCAGGGTCAATGCGAATTGTCATAGCTGATGATTTTGCCATAAAAACAACTCCTTTCACAGCTATTACACTCTATTGTATGTGCGATGTCAATACATTATTCAAAAAAGCGGTGAATAAGCGAGAATGAAAACGATTAAAACCCGTTCAAGAGTTAAGGATATCAAGCTGTTGGATAAGACTGTAAACTTGGGCAGGCGTATGAAAAACAACGTCGATATTTACTATCGTTTCGTAGGGATGAGCGACACGCAGGGTACATCTGCGCTATAAACACATCACTTGATTCAGTGAATAATCCTGCAATAAAATTAGTACAGTTTACTGCGCACAAGTATATCTATCCTAAAATCGCTCGAAAACTGCGAGGCTTAATGCAATGCAGCGGCATACTCCCGCCGCTTAAAGAGGCGAGGCCTTCTCACGCTATACTCCTATCAGCGCAGGAGCTCCACGAGCCAGCCCAGTGTGTCCGCAACTGTTCAGCTCTGCATTTAGGCGGCCCGCAACATGCGCAAGGCCTCATTTTTGATTTGCCGCCCATTTATGTCTCTGTTCAAGACATTGCCGCAATCGCAAATATTTGTCCTCTCCGGCGGCAGCAACTCAACTTTTTTCCCGCAGCAGACAACGCTTGCCTTGCGGATGGAAACCATCCCTGGATGGGAAAAACCATTTATCAAGCGTTTCCCTTGTCCATCCAGCTTAGAGGTTGTCTTCTCGGCAATCTTGGTTAAATCACATCATTGACAAATAAACGCAAAAGTATAGAATGAAATCATGAACCCTATTGATAATGCATTTCGCTAGAATATCTAAAAGCATTCAGTAAGTTCAAGTAACTGGATCGTATCTTCTTCCCCCATTTCGCCTTTCCTATCAAGGGTTCCGCGCAGGGATGAAATAAGCGTTGCGCTGTTGCCCAAAGCCTTGTTCAAAGGAGGATAAAATCAAATGAAGCTCATTGCGTTCCTGATTTTCAAAGTATCTTTGCTGATTCTCTCTGCCGTTATTATAGCTTTGGCAATTTTGCTTCTGGTTTTCTACAACATATTTAAGAATTTTAAAGATCCCTACCACAAGAAAGTGACTGATGCAGGTTTTGTTGAAAAAACCGCTGAAATCAGGGCAGTCAACTTCAACTATGCCGAGGGACCGAACAATGGTCCCGCATTGCTGCTGCTCCACGCGCAACATATGGATTGGTACAGCTATAGCAGGGTATTGCCCGCTTTGTCTAAATCGTTTCACATTTTTGCAGTCGATTATCATGGCCATGGCAAAACGACGGCGAAGGCAGAATGCATGAATGCCAATCAAATTGGAGAAGATCTCGCTTCGTTTATAGAGACAGTAATCAGAGAGCCGGCATATATCTCCGGAAACTCCTCAGGCGGAATACTGGCAGCATGGCTTGCGGCGAATGCCCCGCAATTGGCGAAAGCTGTCGTTCTAGAAGACCCCTCGTTATTTTCAAGCGAATATCCCAGAATTCTTGATACCATTGCTGATAAATCATTTTCTATATGCTATGATTTTGTTCAAGCAGGCGAAGATGATTTTTTGCTCTATTGGATTAAGAATTGCAGGGGCTTCTTTATAAAACAAGTTGGCTTTGATGTTGGACCTCTCCTCGAAGCATCTATAAAATCTTACCGCAGAAGCAATCCTGGAAAAGCGGTGGAGATAATCTATTTGCCTGGCGCTCTGCGTCTAATGATGCGTGGAATGAGCAGCTATGATCCTCATTTTGGCGCTGCATTCCATGATGGCAGCTGGAACGGAAGTTTTGATCATGCGGAGGCATTGTCAAAGATTCAGTGCCCTGCCCTTTTGCTTCACGCCGATTTTTCGCTATTGGAAGATGGAACTCTGAACGGAGCCATTGACCAAGACGAAGCCGACAGGATTGTCTCGCTGATTCCTGGCGTTGAATATAAGAGAATTAATTCCAGCCATGTCATCCACCTTGACAAGCCTGAGAAGTATATCCGAATCATTGAAAAATTCTTTTTAGATTCTTAAAAATGGATATGATGATTCGGGTGTCAAAATCCCATTTTATGCTTTTTAACTTTTAGCGAATCCCCTAATCAAGCTTTTCTTTAAGCTATTTCAATTCATAAAGTAGTATTAGCACCCGTATCATAGATGTTTTCAGTTTTTCTTTTGAATAAAATCCTAAAAGACAATGAGTGGGATGGATTTCAAAGTCATCATAAATTAAAGTTAAAAAAATCAAAATTCTGCAGTTTCTTTTGTAGTTGCTGGGCGCACCAATATCTTAGTTGGAAAATGATTTTTTTGGGGGGAACGGTGGCGTCAGGCAACGAGTTTCTTGCGGGTGATCGTCTTGGACGAACCGCATGCGCCGGGAAGCCTGAAAAAGCCTTGGCCTTTGAAATTCCTGCGGTGAAGCGATAGCAGAATCCGCTGGGGCGCCACTGCTGATGCTTGCGTCCAAGGCCGTGCAAGATGGCGTTGATATGCGACCTTTGCGTTGGAATTATGAAATGAAGTCATTAATTTCTCAGCCCTCTCTCTATTATGCCGTACTGGGACATCTCAATATTAACTGGCCTTGCAGCTTTTTAAAAGGGCTGAACCCATCGCGTCTTATTGTCGAGTCAGGCGCAGAGGGATCGGCAATACTATAAGGTTAAGAAAAATCGACACGGATTTGGAGGCTAGAGCTGTCTGCAATTAACCCAATACTTGCTATAATTTGATTTGCATTGCATTATAATTTGATTTGCAGATTGCCGCCGATCCAGATAAAGTTGCGCTGGGGAGTCGAAAACACGATGGACATCATGGATACAGCCAAGCAGGCCGAAGAGGGCGCCGCAAGAAAGCTTTTGAAGGAGAATGGGCTTTCGCCAGCCAGGAAATGCTGGCTTAAATACTGGATTTCCGTATATACGGCGCCGCCTCCGGGATTCATCGGCATGCTTTCGATTCAAGAGGGCGGGCTTCGCGCGCCGCCGCGTCTCTCGTGCGAACATCCATTTCGGCGAAGATCCGGAGAATTTTCGCAAGCGAAGGCGCCGATTTGGAGGCGGCCCGGCAGTCTTTCCGCGAGTCGGGGGCCAAAATAAAGCGGAAGGTATTCGAACTATTGTTTGGCACTACTGTCGAGCACGACTGCAGCGGATATTTCCAAACATGGCGCGGCTACAGGGCTTCGGCATAAGACGGGAGCAGAATCGCGCCGCTCTCTGCGGATGCCCCCGGGGAGGCGTTCGGATGCCAGGGGCCGGAAAAGGGCGCGCCGGCGGCGCAAGCTTCGATCATCCGCGGCATATGCAGCCAAGTCGCGGCCGGCGCGGAGATAGATCCTTTGCCGGCGGACGGGAGAGCCATTGCTGAAAGGCGCCTGGATCAGCTTTCGGAAAAGAGGCGCTCCGCGAGGGAGCCGGCCGTTTTCGATCGGGGCTGTCCATCCTTCGAACTCATACATAGATGGAAAAGCTGGGATTTACATATGCCGTGCGCGCCGCGAAGAACTTCAGCCAGGACGCCGCCGCGCAGAAGGAGGGCGGCGGAAGGATCCTCCTCAAGCGCGCCGGATCCGACGGCATGGCCTCGAGAATCCTATCACAAATATTGATTTTTGGAGAGTTACCAAAAAGAAAGCGTTCTTTGATGCCTTATGCATATTATAAGTCTCTTAGCATAAAGATTTTAGGAAAAGCAATGCGACAACAAACTGCCCAGCTGCACCAATGCCTATTGCGACTGGTGCATTAGACTACCAGTGCGGCTCTATCGCCCACCGAAAAGCCACCAGATTGACTTTGTTTTCTAGGTAATCTCCTCAAAAGCCAGATAAGGCTTTTGAGGATGGAGCTTTTGTATCCTGAGTATAAGCCTTTGATGGTGATAACTTTCAAGTAATTGAAGCCGAAAGAAAAAGACGCGTCCGATTCAGTACAGCATCTCGCGCGTCTTTTACCACCACATTGCATCATAGATGAAAGGCATCACTCATTGCGCCATGGATTTCGGTTCAGAATCAAAGCCGCTCCGCCAATCGCCGTCTGTTAAGTAGAAGATAAAGCAAAAAGGCGTTCATATAACGAACGCCGCCTTTATTCGATGGGCACGAGGTTTAGACGGGCTGTGCCGACAGTTCCTCGATAGTATCCATATCCAATCCCGTTAACTCATGAATGTCATCAACAGAGTAATTCTTAGCGAGCATATTTCTCGCGATCCTACAACTATTCTCATGCTGAGCATCCGCCATATCCGCCTCATAATCCGCAACTGCCCTTTCTACTAAGCTCATAACTTCACGCTCCTTCTCGCTTAGATTTGCGACTGTCAGAAGACCGGTAGCTTTCTGGATGTAAACCGGCGCTTCCGCAGAAACTTCACCCCTGACAAAATAGTCATGCCAGTGCTTTTGGTTCGCCGCATCCAGCTTCGACTTGCCCTTCTCAAGCTCAAAAAAAGCTTGTTTGTAGGGCTGCTTGAGATGTTTCAACTTCCGTTTTGTGTAATATGGCTCAAATATCCTCAATGGATATGCGTCCGGGTAATGATTCTCGCCAAGAATAGTCAACTGGTATACAGGCTTCAAGCTGGAATGCCGATTAACTCTGGGAGCAGCTCCCTTTTCTTCAGCATCAGCCGCCATTTTCACCATTTTCTCGGCCTCACTGTAATTGCTGCGATATTGGTCGCGCAGATATAGGAAAAACCGCTCGTCCCAAAACCTCAGCTTCTTCAATTGCATCTCACCGATAAAGTCCGATGTCGCCATTGAAGCGCTTACGTCCTTGATTCTCCGCCTTAGCTCGGTTATTCTTTCCGATTCAACCAATGCACTATAGGAATCAATGTCATAGGGCGTCTTAAGTGTGAGTTTCTCAGGCTTGAACCCAAAGAAATCATGGATCAACCCGATGGTTATATCCTCGTTCCCCTCGCTGGCGAATGTCTTTTTGTACATCAGGTCATTCGTCGGCAGTACCTTGTCTTGCGCCAAGCATTCTCCCCCTTAATGGACTTCTTCAGTTCACAGGATAGATTGCCAAGGCTCCATTCATCCCATCTTACTGGATTATAGCGCATTTTAGCCGAAAATACATGCGCTTTTAGATCGCTGCATTGTTGTGGCGGTAGAACAATCCCCGTACTTCGTGAGTACGGGGATTGCGCGTTAATCGTTTAAAATCGGAGGCTAAGCAAGTGGTAAAGCCCAAAGCCCAGGACTATTCCCTCATCCAGAGCCGAATCCCGCAATCCAAATACTCCAAGAAGTCGACTTCCGCTGTCAACCACGATCGCTCGTTGTTCACGCTCGCAAGCATCCCGACGGCATGATCGTAGTCCGAAAGGTAGTGGATGCCTTGCGACACGAAGTGTTCGGATGTCGACTTGCCTATGCGGTGGCCCTCTATGGCAGTCTCACGGCTCATCTGGGCAAGCGTCCAGAGGACGTGGCTGCCGCCAACGGTGTCGGCGTATTTCTCGGTACGCTTGAGCGCGCGCAGATATTTCTCCTGCTCGCGCCAGTTCAAATTGCAGGCGAAAAGTCCAGAGCTTCTGTCGCTGTGGCGCCCGTGGAATGACGGGTCGTCGACGAGGGCGAAGAGGCGACCGAGGCCGCTGCGTTCGAGGCCTGTGCCCTCGAAATCGAGTGTCTGGCATATGTGGTTGATGCGGACGGCGCTGTCGAGGTTTTGTATGCCACGCAGGTACGCCCTCCAAAGCTGGCAAGCTTGGGGGAGGGCGAGCGCCTCTTCCTATTCAGGTAGAGGCCAAGATGGAGTACCGCAGGCTTCATAAGCGGAATTGTTCTGGTTTTTGAACCTTTGCCCGCAACTACGATTGTAGGCGTCTTGCCAAGCCGTAATTCCCGAAGCCGTAAATCCACAAGTTCCTGAACACGCACGGTCGTATCGTAAGCCAAAATCATAAGGAAGCGATTTCGAAGGCCCATCTTCGCATTCGCTTCCGGCTCGGAAAGTAATGCCCTTACCGCCGCCTCGCTCGGTTTCCAACGAATCCAAGAACTCAGAAACCGTTTTTTCGTTCGGCATATGGAACGAAACCTTGTACAGCGGTTTCTTGTTTTGCTGCTTGACAAAATCCAGCAGCATTTCAAGGGAGGCGCGTATGGTGTTGGGGCCGCTGTTGCGCTGAGACGGCAAATATACCACAAGAAAGTCACGAATCAGTCTGAACAGCGTTTCGTCGGCTGCTTTTTACATACGCCCGATTCCGGAATAACACTCTCCAAAGCTGCCCAGTTGATACCGGGGGATTGGGTAAGGTTTTCAGGCAATAGATGAATGTAATATTCCTTTGAGGACAATTCCGCGCGGCCCATGTATGCTCTCAGATAAGGCAGCATGGCGTAGAGATCGCGCTTCTCGTCAACCCATCGGTTCAAAACAGTCGAAGCGAAGCGATGTCGGAGAAAATACAAATGTTCGTATTTTCTCTTTAATACGCACATAAATAAAATCCTAACCTTCAGACAAAATCTCTGTATTATACATATAAGTAAAAAAGGTTAGGATAATAACGGAAAATGGTTTCGTGACAGTCGCCCTTGCCCTCCAAAATCTGATTGGTGACATCGGCGCTGCCGGGCTTACAGACGGATTCTGTTTCAATCCTTCCATAGTTGATTTCGCTGAATGTGAATACATATAACCCAATGCATGAATAACCTCAAGTGTTTAAAACGCCGCAGGTTTATCTGAAGCTGGGATGCGCGATTTTTGCACGTTGCTTTTCTCGTCAATTTCGCACTCATTGGATATGTTGATTCGCGGATGCGCCAATGTCCCGGACAGGGGCGCAGATGCAACCTTGAGCATCAAAAACAGGGCTTTGCGCATAGTGGCAGTGAGAGGTGGACAAACACGCCTTTTAGCGCCCCCAATTGGAAATATTTGGCTGTTTCGGAGTCTATTTTCCGGTTTCTTTGAACCTCTACTGCAAATACGGCATTCGGGTGCTAATGCAGGCCGTTTCCGGCACCTCAGTACAGCCGCTGCCGTTATGGCTTCCCTTAAGTTTTTTATAAATGTTATACTGATATAACTTATAGCATAAATTATTATGATAAATTATTCTGAAACAGAAATATTTACCAAAATTGATAAATTAAACTATTCATTTTAATATAATTTTACATTATAAACCTATGTTTTAGATATTTTATAATTTTTTTAATTATATATTGACAGTTTATAATCTTTTTGCTAAAATAAATAAAATAAGTATTGAATGTTAGGAGGCAAACTTTTAGTTGGTTGGTTTGATTTAATAAAACTTGCAGTCGAATGTAATCGGAGTTACTGTCGTAATTGCAATGATCGCAGAGTATTAAATTAAGTCTGTTATTGCAAGCTAAAGATATACTAATTTGCAGTCACATGTACCGATTTTGGAGCTTGATTATCCATTGCTGAGCTGTATAATCAAGCTCCAAAATTGGTGATTTCATATGCGAATCAGTATAGATTGGTTTTAGCCCCTCAGTATAGCTTCCATATCCCATGCATCGCTGCCTTTAAACGCGGTTGATATACCGATTTTCATTCATGTTCCTATTTTGGAGCTTGATTATCCACTGAAAGGTGCGAAATGCATTTCGCACTCGCTGTATAGTCAGGCTCCAAAAAAGGTGACTTTCTATGAAAATCAGCATAGAACTGCACTGCGTACTTTCAAGGAAAGGTAGATCAGCATTGAAAATCGAAGAGCTTCGCAACGACATGCAACATTTCAAAACATATCTCGTGCTTTCTGAATTAAGTGAAAGAACCGTCAATAAATATATGCACGATATAAATTCTCTTCTGGCATTTTTAGAATTGGACAGGAAACTACCGGAGCTGAGCAAGGAGGGACTGATTGAGTATAAGAAGCAGGTTTTGGAAGGTTACAATGTAACCAGCGCAAATACTTATTTCGTGGCGATAAATCGGTATTTGGGATGGCTTGGGCTTGCAGAATTGAAGCTGAAGTCTGAAAGGGTTCAAAATAATTGGAGCATTGACAAGGTCATATCAAAGGGCGAGTATGAGCAGCTTTGCAAATATGCGCTTGAGAATCACCTTAAGAAGTACTATTACATAATGCGCGTATTGGCTTGCACAGGGATACGCATAGGGGAGCTTAAATACATAACCAAAGAATCCATTCAGAACGGCATGGCTACAGTATGCCATAAAAGCAAGCATCGCGATATTTTCATCTCTGATGAATTGATATTTTTGCTTTCAGGGTACTGCACTGAGCTGGAAATCAAGCAAGGGTTCATTTTTTTTGGCAGAAATATGGAGAGGCCCCTCTGCGAATCTTGCGTATGGAAGATGCTAAAGCAAATAGCAAAGCATGCGGGGATAGACTCCAATAAAGTCTATCCTCACAGCTTCAGGCATCTCTTTGCCAAGACATATATGACTGAAGTGGGAAATATCGCTGAACTTGCTGATATTTTAGGCCATTCCAGCATTGAAACCACAAGGCTCTACACATTGACGTCCAAAACAGAGAAGAGACGCAATATTGCCAAGCTGGGACTATGAGAAGAAATTTGATGTGCAGTCAAATGCGCCTTTTTGGAGCTTGACTGTTCAATTTCACATTTTACAGTCAAGCTCCAAAATGGGAGCGTTTTTGCAAAAAGCATTGCAAAATTTCTCCAAAGGGATTCTCGATCACCTGCGCGTTCGATATTATGCATAGACGCGCAGTCGAAGGAACCTATTTTGGAGCTTTTTTATACGCTTCAGCATAGCGCTTGCCAAGACGTTGCGATAACCTTTAAAAGCTTGAGGCAAGATTGCCTGGCTTGATTTGATCAGGACGAGATTTTTCCTCCAACCGAGACAATGTCCTGTTCCAATAGTTTGGACCATATTTTGGCGTCATAGCGCAGGTCATCTGGCATGGCGCACTGGATTTCCAGCCTCATCCGCGACATGGCCTCTGGATCGACGACGCCCAGGAAGACATTTGCTCCGTAGTCCCAAAGCCTATACGGCTGCCATTGTTCGTCCCAGTTTGCCAGGACATGGTTTCTGACGCCAATAAAATCCGAATAGCTGACGCTGAGATCTTCAAGATACTTAGGTATGCCCGCAAAGGCTGCAAGCGTGCTTTCAGGCTTTGGATCTCTGTACGACTTAACCGTGACCGAACCATCGTGGCTGACTGAGACGCTGACTCCGTAAGCGCCGCCTTCATCTCTTACCTTTGGCCAGAGGTAGTCATAGTTTAGCAGGCTTGCGGTTACTAGAAACGAGCCGCTGCACTCGCTTTGAGCCTCAATAAGGCTTCCTCCTTGGACGACGGCCTGAGTTTGTGAAAGCGGGCGAGCGTATTCCTCGCGCTTTTTAAGCGGAGGAAAGTCGTATTCAAGGCTTTTCTCAATTCGTCTGCCCTTTGAGGCGCTAGCCCTGGACGCAAGCGCGGCAGTCAGCGGCTTGGAGGAGCTCTTGAATGAATTGAATGCGCGATCGCTTCCGGTAAAGCTGATTACGGCGTTTCCGCTATCCAGAGCGATTTTTTTCACTGAAATGAGATTTTCCTCTATCCGGTTCCACTGCTGGCTGAAATCCTGAAGCAGATCTGAAATGAAAGCGTAGTAGCCGGGGCCGCTTGACTCATAGTTGTACCTTCCCGCGCAGGATAGCTGTCCCTGGCAGTTGGATAGTGGCATGGCATTCTCATAGTTATAGTCCATGGCCGCTTTGGCCTGCAGCAAATAATTCTTTACCGCATTCTTCTCAGGCGCAACGTCCGGATCCAATAGACTGGCGGCAGATAGAGCCATATAATTGACGTTTTGATCCATGGCTTTTATTGATATATGGATTCTGGGATGGCATTCCCTGTTGGATCCGTAAGGGTGATCGGCTGCCAGCCATCCGGAAGAATCTCCCAGCGAGGCTTTCGCCTCGCTGGGCAGGAAGCTGAAGTCGCCCAAAGTGTGCGCAAGTATTTGGGCGTATCCTATAAGCGGCTGAGGAATCCGGGAGGCGTCGAGATACAGATGCAAGGATGAAATTCCATTTGTATTAAGCTTTGTATGCACCAGCGTTGCTCCGCCTTTATTAATGAGACTGTATTTGGGCGCGGATGGCGCCTTGTTTTTTGCTGGCGCTGCAAAGGTAGGGGAAGCGGAATTTTTTGGCTGTCCTGACCAAATCGAGTACTCTTCCGCTTTTTTCTTCATGAGATCCAGTTCGGCAGGTTCGAGGTTCCTTTGAATTTCTGCCCAAATGCCGTTTTTTTCTCCGCCCGGCATCAAGAATACTTCCGTGCGGTGCGGGTTATCCAGAAGGGCCTGGGCGGCGCTCTTGGCGTAATCTTGGGTGAAGGACTCCAAAGCTTTAAGCCATGTCTCTTCATTAAGCCTTGAGCCGTAAATGAATCCGGCAATTGCTTCAATTCCCAAGTCTACCCCTCTATGGGGCTGGTTTTTTGAGTTCGCGAGGCTGTATTTGCTCTTGCCTAAAAGGGATGAGAGCCTGTCCTCTGAAACGCCATTCTTTGATATCGCTTCCAGGCATCCGTATGCGGCGTCTCTGGCGATGCTTCTGCAGCCGGGAAGCACCCCTCTCATTACTATGGACAGTACGCACTGGCTTGACATGCTGTTGAACTGCGCCCATGCCTCTTCAGCAAGGCCTTTGTCCGCAATCTCGCGCTTTAGGATGGAATCGCTTCCTTCGGAGAGAAGCTCGGAAAAGAGCTCCATCTTCGCCGTTTCGCAAGGGTCTGATCTGTCGCAGACTACATAATTCAGCGACAGATCAGATTTTCCCTCGCTTGCTGGATAGAGCGCTTCTTTAACGGCTGGCTTGATGAAAGCCGGCTCTTTTTCCATTGGAAGACGCGGCTCTATCCTGGAAGATGAAAAACCGCTTAGGTATTCTTCATCCAGAAGCTTAAGCGTTTCATCTAGATTCTGTTTTCCGTATACGTAGATTAAGGCGTTTGAAGGATCATAGTTGGATGTATACGTTCTTAGGAAGTCGTCGTATGTGAGATTTGGGATTTCATCAGGAATGCCCCCAGAGTCGAATTGCTGCCTCGTCTGAGGAAAAAGGGAGGCGTTTATCTCAAAATCCAAGTAGGCTAAATCAGAAGCGTATACTCCTTTCATTTCATTAAAGACAGTTCCATTTAAGGCGAGCTGACCGTCTTCGCTGAATTCATATCTCCAGCCCTCTCTCTGAAAGATTTTCTCCTCCATCAGCACTCTTGGATAGAAGATGCCGTCCAGGTAAGCCTTCATGAGCTTCCTGTAATCATATTCATCCCTAGAAGCGAACGCATAGAATGTAAAGTCGTGGTAAGTCATCGCGTTTAAAAATGTTGCGGTTGAATGGTTGAGATAGTAAGTGAAGGGCTTGCTCTCTTCGCGCCTGTTTGAGCCTTCAAGCAGGCAGTGCTCTATTATGTGGCTGACTCCCGTGTTGTTTTCCGGAATAGTCTTGAATCCGATTCCGAAAGCCATTTCGGAGTCGTCGAAAGCAGCATGCTCCAAAGTCGCGCCTGAGAGTTCATGACGCAGGATTACTGCCTCGCCGTCGTCAGAGAGGGTTCTGGAGATCTCCCTGAAGCCGTGAATCAATTCTTCGGATGCGGCACTTAAAGGCTCTGCCGGCGCAGAGCCGCCGGGAATCTGCGCAGAGGCCTTAAAGCTCAGCGCAGCGGCAAAGATGATGCAAAGCAACAGAAAAGTTCTTTTTCTCATGAAGACATTCCTTTCGTTTTGGGTATGAGGCATAGAGGCGGCAATGCCCGCTCATCTGTGAGAGCTTATACGGATTTACCGATTTTCCTGCAATGTGCTTTATCATCCACTTGGACGATGTATAATAAAGCTCCAAAAAAGGCGGTTCCTAAGAAAACCAGTATTGTTATATTGTATGGCCAATAACAAAAATTTAACATGTAAAATATTAGCATTTATTTCTACCGTCACTTTCACAATGTTTTTAAAATATCTCAATGAACTATGCAGTCCAAACAAAAAAAATTTCGTATACTATAATGCAGGAAAAATGAAGGAAAAGCTCTATTGAACAAATTTCTTCTCAAACCCTCCCAGACTGGATATTTCCTATATAATCAATCAAGCTCACCCTGAATTCTTGCTAAATGCAGCAAGCAGACATTGACTAAAATGCTTTTATATGCTCGATTTGCATATGAAAATTTCTATAGGAATTTGTCTGCAAATCGGCATTTGCCGATTTTAATCTCCTTTTTTAGATCTTGATTATCTATTGAGTGGCGCGATTGATATCGCCATTTGCAATCGCTGTATAATCAAGATCTAAAAAGGTAATTTTCCATGAAAATCAGTTGCCTGCAAGTTAAATTGCTAATTTCAGCGTTAAGGAGAGGATGGCGTGAAAAAGAGCACTTTTGCCTTCACCATATCCATGCTTTTTTGCGTCTTTATGGTTCTTTTTCTTGCGTCAAAAACCACTGCCAGAATTTTCACCCCTGAGAAGAGGATCAATTTCATAATTTTCGGAGTGGATGAAGAAGAAGCCAGAACAGACACAATGATGCTGGGCTGCCTCAACACAGAGGAGAAAAAGCTTGACTTGATTTCCATACCAAGGGATACTCAAGTGGTTATGCCTGAAAATCGCAGGGCGGTTCTTGAGGAGAATGGAAGATGGGCGCCCGCTGACGGGGTAATGAAGCTGAATCAGGTTTATTTCTACGGCGGGGAGGAATACGGCGCGGAGTATGCCATGAAGCAGATAACAGAGCTTACGGGAGTGGAAATAAAGTATTATGCAATCGTGAATCTTGAAGCTTTCCGCTATATAGTAGATGAGGTGGGAGGCGTGAATTTCGATGTGCCATTCAGGCTTTGGTATCATGATCCCTTTCAAAACCTCAGCATTGAGTTGGAGCCGGGCTTTCAAAAGCTAAACGGGCAGCAGGCGGAAGGCCTTGTCAGGTTTCGGAAGTCCGACGATGGAGCGCTCGCTTATTATACTGACTGGGATCGCGCCCAGACCCAGCAGAAGTTTTTGAAGGAGCTCATAACTCAAACCATGAGGGATAACAACAAGGTAAAAAATGCGTCTGTATTTGTCTCAGCCGCCATAAAATACGTAGAAACCAACTGTACAGCGGCAGACGCTTTGAAATATCTGCCGTATATCCAGGACTTGGCTGAAGATGGCGCTATTCGCACACACTCAATGTCAGGCTGGGATGAACTGAAAAACGGCCAATGGTATACTTTTTTAGACATGGACGAATTGGCGCTTCAAGTGGATGGCATTTTCAATTCAGATAAAGCCAAGGAAAGCGCCATAGGGCTTGACATCTATGTTTTAAATGGCGGCTCGGTCTCCGGCTTGGCGGCTAGAAACCGCCTGTTTCTGGAAAGCAAGGGATTCACTGTATCAAGGGTGGGAGACTATGATGGAGAAAGGAAAAACTACACCAGGATCATCGTAAAGAGCCGGGAATATGGCTCTGACATTCAGGCCCTGTACCCCGGCAGCAAAATCGAAGTGGATGCTTCTGCTTATCCTGATGATGACATCGCTTTGATACTTGGCACTAATGAGCAGTGAATATGCCTTTGAAATTCACCCGAAGAGACAGCATGCCCCGGCTTTATGGAATGGTCAACCGATGGCCGCAAGCTCTTGAATTCAATAGGGCGGGGCATAATGCGCAGACAGGTAAATTTGCAAGCTGTTTTTGGGCTGGAAGCGTTGCATCCCATAAATAGCTTCTTTTTTATGCGCGAAATGGAATGTGAGCATGAACAAGACGCATCCAAAGATAATAAGACCCCCCAGCCTTATTCGAAGGGTCTTATCGTTGCTGGACGCATCCTAGCGGAACCGGAACCCACATGCCGATTGGCAGTCAATCCAGTTGAATTCGTCTGCTGCCTTTCTGCGGCAGACCATAAACTCAGTTTGGTTAATATGTTGCATAACTTTGTGTAATTCATTGAGGTTCTATACCGCTTTTCATCAAATGTTTCTTTTTTGGAGCTTGATTATCCATTGAATCCTGTATAATCAAGCTCCAAAAAAGGTAATTTAGTACGAAAATACATTTTATGGACATTTGTCCATGCCTCAAATACACAAATGACTTAATATTTTCACCCTTGGCGGTGAAGCGCAGCGTCATAGGGGTTTATATGA
>JAISZB010000244.1 GCA_031269465.1 Clostridiales bacterium
CCGGAGTACCTATATATTCTTGGACAGCGTAGCTTCTCGATGGAAGCTTAGGCTAGTCAATCAGGGCTTATTGCTAAGCCCCTAGCTTTAGCTATGGGGTGATTGACGCACATCAACTCAAATAATATGAGTACTGCTCAGCATAAGGAATTTTTGGAAGACGCTATAGAGGCTTTCAGAATAAATAAAGATTCTGAACTTCTTTGGAAGATTGTGGTTTTCCATCATTCTGTTTATTCCACTGAGAGCCATACGACTGACAGCGACATTCTTCAGCGAAGGAATGATTTGCCGCCGGTATTTTCGGAGTTGGGAATCGCTGCTGTACTTATGGGCCACGATCATGTGTACACCCGTTCTCTGATTATGGACGGAACCACGCCAATAACGACCGGATATACCGCTGACGGCGCAAACGCGTATGCTTCCTACACAAAAACCGTCCCCAATGAGACGGTGTATTTAACTGCTAACTCTGCTTCGGGCAGCAAATTCTACGCAATAAAAAATCTGGATTTTCATTTAAAGCTGCCGACAATCAACAGAATATTCCTAATGTAACTAAAATTGACGTTACGGAAAGCGCTCTCGCATTTACTAGTTATAGCGTCAATGCTGATAGCGAGACGATAACGAACGTCGTCGACGAGTTTACGCTTCACCGCAGGGCGGAGCCAGCGATTGAAGTCAAGAATGTGGCGCTCAACATCGGCGCGGATGAAACCGAGCGGATGCTGACATGGTACAGCGACTCCGAAAGCGCGGGGGAGGTTCAGCTTGCCCATGCGGAGGATGTCGCAGGAGACGTCTTCCCTGCGAACCCGATCGCAAGCTTTGAAGCGGTTCGGGAAGCGTCGAGCGTTGAGGGGTTTGCGTCCTTCAAGGCGACAGTCACGGGCCTAGAGGCCGATACCGAATACGCATACCGCGTAGGCGGCGGCGACGGCTGGTCAAAGAGCTATGAATTCAAGACAGCGGGCTTTGGAGGCTCGTTCAGCTTTTTGGCAGCCGGGGATCCGCAGATAGGCTCGAGCGGAAATGCGGGCAGCGATACGGCTGGATGGACGGCCACGCTTGAAAAGGCGATGGACTGTTTTCCGACGCAAGCTTCCTGATATCCCTTGGAGACCAGGTCGAGACTAGCAGCGACGAGGACGAATACGCGGGCTTCCTGTCGCCGCCCCTTCTCCCGTCGCTTTCGCTGGCGGTTAACATCGGGAACCACGACAGCTCGAACATGAATAACGGCGCGAACTACAAGGAGCACTTCAGCGTTCCGAACGCCAGCGAATACGGGCATACCGGGGCCGGCGGCGACTATTGGTACGGCTATAACGGCGTGCTGTTCATGTCTCTCAATTCGAACAACCGAAGCACGGCCGAGCACAGAGCTTTCCTGGGCGATGCGATCTCTGGGTTCAAAGCTCAAAACGGCGGCGTGGAGCCTTTGTGGAAGATAGTGACCTTCCACCACTCAATCTATTCGTCGGCGTCCCACACGACAGATACCGACATACGCCAGAGGCGCGAGCAGCTGTCGCCGGTGATTGCCGAAATGGGGATAGACGCAGTGCTCGCGGGTCATGACCACGTTTACACCCGTTCGCTGGTTATGGACGGAACCACTCCGATAACGGCCGGATACACAGCTGACGGCGGAAACGAGTATGCGTCCTATACGAAGGCCGCTCCGAGCGAGACAGTTTATCTGACGGCGAACTCCGCGTCCGGCAGCAAGTACTACGCCATCAAGCAAGTCGACTTCCCGTTCGTGGCGGTAGAGAATCAGGAGAACACCCCGAACATCACTAAGGTAGACGTTACTGAGGATTCGCTGGCGTTCACCACATACCGCACGGGCAGCGCCAGCACGGCAGCTGACGTCGTCGACGAGTTTACGCTTCACAAAGAGACAGAGAATATATTAGTGGAAAGCATTGATGTTTCCGGAGGCGGCTCCATCACCTCCAAAGGCGGGACGTTGCAGCTGAGCGCGGTCGTTAGCCCGGATGACGCGGCCGACTTGAGCGTGACATGGAGCATATCGAGCGGAAGCTGCGCGACCGTAAGCGAATCGGGCCTCGTAAGAGCCACGGGCAATGGTACGGTGACTGTCAGGGCGACCGCAAACGATGGCTCCGGAGTTTTCGGAGAAGCAACTATTGCTATAACCGGGCAGGCGGCAGTCGATTCCATAGGCATTTCCGGAGGCGGCTCCATCACCTCCAAAGGCGGGACGCTGCAGCTGAGCGCGGTCGTTAGCCCGGATGACGCGGCCGACTTGAGCGTGACATGGAGCATATCGAGCGGAAGCTGCGCGACCGTAAGCGAATCGGGCCTAGTAAGAGCCACGGGCAACGGAGCGGCGACTGTCAGGGCGACCGCAAACGATGGCTCCGGAGTTTTCGGAGAAGCTACTATTGTCATAACTGGGCAGACAGCGTCCTGCACTGTTGACTTTAATGCCAACGGAGGATCTGTTGCGCCAGCTTCGTCTCGTACTGGCGAGGATGGCAAGTTGCCATCACTTCCAACCCCTTCCCATGCAGGCGCCTATTACTTTGATGGTTGGTACTCGCAGATTGGCGGCGGGTCGCAGATAACAACAGCGACAGTATTTCTTAATGATGCAGTAGTTTACGCTCATTGGATATATATTGGAGGCGGCGGCTATAGCGGAAGCGGAAGCGCTCCGACTGCAACACCGACTCCGCCAGTTGCAGCTCCAACGCCTTCGAGAACTATTATACTCAGCATTGGCAGCCGAAACTACATGGTTAATAACGAATCCCGCCTAATGGACGTTGCGCCGTTCATATGGGACGATTATACTATGGTTCCTCTGAGGTTCATAGCAGAAGCGCTAGGCGCGCAAGTAGGTTGGGATGATGCTTCAAGGACTGTCACGATTATATACGAAGGCAGAGAGCTAAAGCTTGTAATCGGCCAGAATGTAACTGATATGCCTATAGCTCCGCTAATAAGGAATGACAGGACCTTTGTGCCGACTCGATATATTATGGAATATTTTGGGGCGACAGTTGATTGGGACGAGGCATCGAAGACGGTTACAGTAAAGAAGTACTAGTGTAGAAATGTAATTCTATACTTAATTTGAATATGTGAAGATTAAGAATGGCAGCATCGGAATTTCTCCGATGCTGCCATTCTTATTTTAAGCGCATTGAGAGATTATCCGTAAATGAGGAGAATTTCCTGGAATTGACGATTCTCTGAAACTACAAGTGTCTCTGAAATAACCTTTCAGCTTATTTATGGATAAGCTCTTCAACTGAAGCAGGTACGTCTTGCCAATGTGAAGAATGCGCTTTGCGTCGAAGGCTATTCAGAAGAGGGTTACAGGGTGAGGCAAGCATTAATTAGCCATATGAAAGGCGCAATGCCTTTAATGTTTTTCTTGCAATAGCACTGCTTCTATTGGCTCTGTCGACTAGTATACAGTCCTAATTCTGGAAGCGCGTTTTCAAGCCTATTTCACCATTCTCAAGCTTCTTAACTATAGTCCCCAGTTTTTCGACTGCGTAAAATGGAAGAACTGCTGAGATATCTCCCAATTTAGCATCAGCGTCAGTTATCTTGATGATATAGTCTGCCTCGCCTCGATCCAGCGCTTTTGGCTGGTTGGTGTTCCTCCTCGTTTGTTCTTCACTTCAATCTGGATCCTTATATCGCCGTTTGACGACATCTTGCTTAAATCAGCCGTCAATCCCTTCAGAATCGTATTTCCATACAGCTTTGTCGCTGAATAAGCTTTTCAAATCCCTCAGTGCCAAAAAGAAAACTTTATAAGGCGTTTAAAGACCTCTCATGAATGTTTTTGCGGTGACATATGAATGATCAATCACCTTTGAAATGGGAACTCTTTACTATTCCCTCAAAGGATTTTTGGAAGATGTCTTTGAGAGTTACAGACAAGTCCTTGTCTTCCAATACTAATAGTCATTCTCTAATATATTGTTCTGTATTATAGCTCTTTTTTTCAAAATCATATTTCTCAACAAAAGCCTCTCCATTTTCATACATCCATTTCTGTATGTATCGGGGTTTCACCTCAAATAATCTTTCATTCTTCAACTGCGTATATCTTTCAAAAGAGCCTGGAAACTCACGCTTAAATAATTCACAAAAAGCGGAATTATCTTTCGGAGAACCAATTTCAATGCATGCCCCCTCTATTTGCACATTATCTATGCACAATGAAACATTATGATTATTCTGAATTTGATTATATTTTCTAAACATAATATCCGTTTGGAAATAAAACTCGTTGTCTTTTATTACAACGCTCATGGTTCTTGATGTGACTTTATCATTTAAAGATGTTGACAAAACCATTTTTTGTGATGCGCCAAAGTCCCGAAACAACAACATGACCTGTTCTTGAAACCGCAACATTTAAATGCCTCCTGAAATAATCTTGCCCGCTTAAATAATTAAGATTAAAATCCCAATTCTTGATCCACAAAGATGATTTCACACTTCATGCCCAATGGCACTCGTTCAATTATAGAGATAATTCGGCAAATTCGGCTGGGACTGTTGCAATCATAGCATTTATCCCCCTTGACTGCGCATGGGGTTTTTGCGCCCACTCGCCTTGCATTCAAGGGTGCGGCTACATTTTTACACCGTGAATAAGCGTCGCTGACATTGGCTGCGATTTTATTTTTCCCTATAACGCAGTAGCAGAATTGAGGCCCAAAGGCTGTCATGGCTACACGGTTTCCCGTTCCGTCAATATTAACAATCTCTCCAGTCTCCGATACCGCGTTTGCGCTAGTTATATAAATATCAGCGCAACTTGCAAGTTTACGCACTGCCAAGCCAGGAATCTTATTGTGCCATATGACAACATTTTTTTCTTGTAGAACCTCAAACAATCCCAGTTCCCTTAAAGTTTCGCTTCCTCCGAATCCGATAGTTCGGTTTTGCAAAATATCGGCAAGGTAGCTGCAGACAGCCTCTTTTGTAGAGAAAAGCTGTGTTGTAAATCCATGCCGCTCAAAATTTGCTCTTATCCGCGAATATTCCATGTGTTCATCTCCAATGAGAATTCCTGCTGCTATACAAACAATATGAAGCTCAAAAACAGTTTTTTATAGAAATAATATTCATTTCAGCGCAACATTTGAATAGATGCTGTAGATTCGCCTAAAGAGCCTTCAATTATCCCAAAGCGTTTCTCATAGTCAATATCCACTTGGCCCTATCCAGGGGATTGACGCCCCTTCTTTTTGTCTGCACCCTAAAATCAGGCGGGCAGTCCTTGTATCCGTGGAATTTGGCGCTCATTGAGCCATGGCCGCCTGTCAGGGAAGCAAGCGCTATTGGGTAATTGACTGTGGCGGCTGCCGGCAGCAAGGCCTCCATATGAAACTTGCCGGATTTGATTGCGGGAGAGTCAAACGAGCCGCCGAACGATGTAACATCTCCAATGACTTTGCTCAAATGCTCTTCGCTTGCGCTGATCTTGACGAGATTTACCGGCTCCAGAAGCCGCGTGCCGCAATCAAGAAGCCCGTTCATCACAGCCATGGGGGTTGCCAGGAAAAAATCCATTGGATGCGTATGCATCAAGTGGTGATGCCCTCCAACAAGGCGAACGCGGAGATCCGCAACCTCCCATCCGTACAAGCCCTGCTTAAGCGCCTGAGGTATGCTTGAGAGAACATGGCGCTGATATCTTGGGAGCATTTGATTATCGTTTACCGTTGACTCAACGATAAGCCCGCCACCCAAGGGGAGCGGGCTTATCTCCAGATCGACTACAGCCCAGCAGGGCTTTGGCATAGTGTATGCTTCAAAACCCCTTCCGCTTTTAATGGGAGTTTCTTTGTAAATGACAGTTGGCTGGGAGAATGAAACATCCAGATTGTACCTGTCCTTTAGAAGAAAAGTTAATATCTCAAGCTGAACCGGCCCCATTATCTTTATTATGAGTTCTTTTTCCTCGTTATTCCAAAAGCTGTCCAGAAGCGGATCTTCATCAGTCAGCTCCTCTATGGCGCGCCTAAGTTCAGCGTCTTGCGAGCCGCCGGGGTTGACTAATGAGACCTTTGCTGAAAATAGCGCGGAGGCGAGGCTGAAATCTCTCTCCGGAGCGTCTCCTATGCGATCTCCCGCCTTGGAGTCAAAAAGCCCGCAAATCGCAGCGGCCTCTCCTCCCCGAACCACGCCCAATTCCTCCAGCTTTCTGCCGGATGCCCTTTTTATTTGAGTTATTTTTTGCGGAAAGGGATCCAAATCTCCTCTGCGCAGAGTTATTTGGTTGCGATTCTTAAGCTCTCCTTGAAACATGCGTACATGGGCGATTTTGCCTACCCCTTTGTCATGCGTTATCTTGTAGATGATGCCTGAAGGTTCGCCGTCAGGAGACAACGCGGTTTTGGGGAGGTACTCAGAGATTGCGTCAAGAAGGCGGGGAATGCCTTTTCCCATGCTGGCTGCTCCGTAGACAAGAGGAAAAGCCAGACCCTTTCCCGCAAGCTCCGAAGCCTTCAAGGCAAGCTCATCCTGACCTATCTGCTCATCGGCAAGAAATCTTTCTGCTATATCCGGGTAAAATTGGCTTATCACAAACGCCGCTTCTTCTGAAAGAGGCTCGTCAAAAACTTCGCAGTCCCTGGTTCCTGCGCCTTCAACTCTATTGAGCGCGAGAAGATTGGGGGAGAGGAGATTCTCAATGCTCTTTTTCAGGGCTTCCAAGTCGCAGCCAGCTCGATCAGTTTTGTTAATGAATAAGATGGTTGGGATGCCGCTATTTCTTAGAGCAGCCCAAAATATCTCAGTTTGGGGTTGAATTCCTTCAAGCGCGGATATAATCAAGACAGCGCTGTCGATTGCTGAGAGCGCGCGTTCGACTTCGCCTATGAAATCGGTGTGGCCTGGGGTGTCTATCATATGGATTTCACAATTCTTCCAGCGCATGTTCGCGGATGCGCTTTGGACTGATATGCCTCGAGACCTTTCGATCGGCAGCCAGTCAGTTTGCGCGCTGCCCTTATCAACCGATCCCGGCTTGCTTATTTCACCGCAGAGATAGAGCATATGCTCCGCAGCGGTGGTCTTGCCGGCGTCAACATGAGCCAGTAGGCCTAGGTTTACGATATATTTGCCGTACGCTTTCTTGTTCATCATGCTGCCTTTCCCTTGAGCATGAACAAAATGTTCAAAAGCCAGACAGATGACATGACGCTGAAAAATGCGCAGACGATTTGCCCTATTATCGAAATGATTACTACAGTAGCCGCATTGTAGGGCGCCCAGCCGAACGCTGCCTGAGTGAGGCTCATGGCAAGCATGGAGAATATGTTTATTGCTATAATGAAGCCGAGCGTTCTGAACCAGCGGCCCTTTACCGCGTCGAAGCTTCTGCGCAGGGCATTCAGCCCCCATGAGCCGCCCAGAGCTGTGAAACTCGGATAGAAGTAGAAGGCCACGGCAATGAATATGGCTGGCAGGATGAATACGGCGGTGATGAAGATTAGAATGAAATATACTAAGCTCGTTACTATCAGCTTGATCCATTTAGCCAGGGACGCGTCGAAAATCCTCTCGGCGCTCACCTTCTCATTGATTATGGCAAGCAGTGTAATCTCGGTTACAGCGCTTGTATAGGGAGGTACGAATAAAAGGTAGAGGCCTATTATTATAAGCGATGATCTCATCAAAATCCTAAGCTGATCAGGATTCAAAGCAGCCGTTTCAAAGGCCGCCTGCGTAGTCGGCACAGGCACAAACAGCATGGTCACCAGCACTGGAGTGTATGCAAGCAGGCATGTCACTGTCAAATAAAAGAAGTTTCTCCTGTAAACCTGCCATGTGACGAGGACGAGCTCCCATAGGGAAAGTTTTTTTGTCATGTTTAGCTGTTCCATTGCAGCATCTCCGATCAAAGAAACGGCGATTTAAAATATAGAGAGAGGTTTTCTCCGTTTCTAAAGAAAATATCGGGCGCAAAAAAGAGTCGAATGGAAGCGCCCGGCTGAATTTTTGAATTCTTGAATATCTAGCGAGTACACAGAAATATTATGCTCGAAATATGCTCTCTTCATGAAATGCGCCGATTTGCAGTCAAATGCGACTTGAGGCAGTTTAGTATGCAAATCGGCATATCAATTTTCACCCTGCGCACGCTTTAGAAAGGATTAAGCTTCTAACTCAAGCATATCACAGCTAGGAGGAAAATGAAAGGGAAGCTATAAGAACATGTATATGAAAGGCAAAGTCGCAATCATTAGCAAGGTTGACATGAAGATCATGCGCGAAGCCAATTCGGAGTCGCCGTGGTACTCTTCAGCGAATATGACAGTGAGCGACGCCACTGGCATTGCAGCTAGCAACACGACGATCGCTGTCAGAATCGGATCAGGAGAAACCGGCTTGATGGCGAGAAGAGTCGCAAGCGGGATCATAATCAGCCTGGCGAATATAATCGCATACATCTTCCAACCCATGAATATGCTTTTCAAGTTGCTTTTCGCCAAAAGCGATCCAACTACTATCATGGACAGCGGGGTTGTCATGGCGCTTACAAGAGATATGCCGTCTTCAATGGGGGAAGGCAGCCTGAGGGAGAAGATGAAGAAAACGAAGCCGATGAAAGTCATAATCAAGGCAGGCTTCACAAGAACGCGCCGGATGCCGTCCTTCGCTCCGGCGGCTTCCGGTGCGCCATGCGTGAATATTCTGGCGCCTATCGTAAATACCAGGAAGTTGAACGCTACATTGGACATGGATGTGTAGATGAGTCCGTCTGCTCCGTAAAGCGCGTTCATGACGGGAAAACCCGTGTACCCGACATTTGGGAACATAAGAGCGAATTGCCACACGGCTTTTTCAGACGGCGTCGCCCTCAGGAGCTTTGCGATGGGAATCGCAATCAGCAGCCCGAACAAGTACATTGCTGCGCTTGCAACAAATGAAGCTAAGCTTCCCAGCAACAGGTTGAGGGAGAATTCTCTCATGAGCGAGATGAAGATGGTGCAGGGGAGCGTGACATTGATTAATAATCCAGAGAGTCCGGAAGTGACCTCATCATTCAAGGCTTTGGTCCGTCGGCAGATATAGCCTAATGATATGCAGAGAAAGAGGGAAATCAAACTGTTTATCATTGCTTGAAACATAGGGTTCCTCCAAATTATACTGATTTACATTGATAGTTCCGATTTTGGAGCTTGATTATACAGCGAGTGCAAAATGCAGATTTCGGCATTTCGCACCATTCAATGGATAATCAAGCTCCAAAATCGGTACATTTGACTGTAAATCAGTATAGCGCTTTTTTATAATAAATGGCGTGCGGCTCGATCTGGCAGACGCCGATTCTAAGACGGCTATATTGATTTTCATTCAATGCTTCTTAAGGTGTTTTTCTATGAAAATCAGTATAGCATGGCTTATGCGTTTCTTCTGGGCCAGTTTTTTCGCCGCCATTATACCGATTTGCTGTCAATTGCATCTGTTTTGGGCTTGATTAGCCGATTTTAAGTACGAAACGCTGATATCAATCGCAATCGCTGTATAGTAAAGCTCCAAAATAGGCTTTCATAAGCAAATCAGTATAATTATACTCTCATTGAGTTGGGATTGAAATAGCCTATCATATGAATAATGTTCAAATGAGAAATGCAAAAAACTGCCTCCCTGCAGGTTTCGGCATAAGTTTCTTCTTTTGCGGGATGTACTCATATGATATACTGTTATACAGCCTGAGGCTTGGAAACTTAAGCTTGGCAAAGTGAAATGAAGGGAGAAAAAAAGTGTTAGACAAAAAAACAGCTCTCGATGTTATGTCAGCCGCCCTGTCTGCAGGCGGGGATTTCGCCGAGATATTCGTGGAATCCTGTGAAAGGAGCAGCGTCTCCATGATAAATTCCATTGTGGAGAAGGCGCTTTGGGGAATCGGATATGGATGCGGGATACGGGTGATTTCCGGATTCGGAGCCATTTACACATATACGAATGACACCTCGCCGGAGAATCTGATAAAATGCGCAAGGGAGGCCTCGCTTGCCGCCAAGGCGAGAACTTCTGAAAGCTCCGGAATTCAGACGACAAACCGTCTGGACGTAGAAAGCCTTCATCCGATAGGAATTCATCCGGCTTCGGCAGACAAATCATTAGTTGTGGAGAAGCTGAGGCAGGCAAGTTCTGCGGCTTACAAGCACAGCAAGTTCATTACCCAAACTGCCGCCGGTTTCATCGGATATACTCAAAAAGTCCTGATAGCAAACTCTGAAGGGCTTTGGGCCAATGACAGCCGCACGCGCACTAGGGTGACATTTGAAGCGATAGCTTCGAATGAGAAGGAGAAGCAAGTCGGCTTCAAAGGTCCCGGCGCGCACAAGGGGCTGGAATTCCTGGATGATCTTGACATGGAAGAAATAGGGACGGAATGCGCCGAGACAGCTTCCGTAATGCTTGCGGCAGACTTGTGCCCGGGCGGGTTGATGCCAGTTATAATAGACAATGGATTCGGAGGGGTTATATTCCATGAGGCTTGCGGGCACAGCCTGGAAGCTGCGGCGGTTGCCGTCAAGGCATCGGTATTTGCAGATCGCCTGGGAGAGCAGATAGCGTCAGAGAAAGTCACTGCCATAGATGACGGAACCATTCCGAATTCATGGGGGTCAACAAATATAGACGATGAGGGTTCTCCAACCAGAAAAAACATCCTGATTGAAAAGGGGATTTTAAAGTCATATATGATCGATAGGCTGAACGGTCTGAAAATGGGCATGCCGGCCACTGGTTCATCCAGGAGGGAGTCTTACCACTATGCGCCTGTCTCCAGAATGACCAATACATACATCGCCTCCGGTTCAGACAGCATAGCTGATATAATTGCAAGCACGGAGTACGGCTTGTACGCCAAGAAAATGGGCGGAGGATCCGTCCAGCCCGCCACGGGGGACTTCAATTTCGCAGTCGTTGAAGGCTACATGGTTCGCGGGGGAAAGCTGGCAGAGCCAGTTCGCGGCGCCACCCTCATTGGACGAGGCTCTGAAGTTCTAATGAACATAGACATGGTTTCCGACAACCTTCAGCTTGGGCAAGGCATGTGCGGCGCAAGCAGCGGCACAGTGCCTGCCAATGTGGGGCAGCCTATGATCAGGGTAAAAAAGCTTACAGTCGGGGGGAGACGCTGATGGATGCGAATGAGTTCAAAGAGAGGCTGAAAGAGGCAGCCGCAGGCTTTGGCTTTGAAAGTTGGGAGATATATTTCGGGCGTGATGAGAGTTTTCAAGTAAAGGTGCATGAAGGTGAAATCCAGCAGTACAAAAACTCCAAGCCGCTGGGCTTGTCCTTTAGAGGCGTGTATAAGGGCAGGATGGGATATTCCTTTACAGAGCTTCTGGATGAGGAGAGCATTCTGCCGCTTCTTTCAAACGCAGCCGCAAACTCGCAGATAGTCGAAAGCGACGATGTGGAGAGGCTTTACGAGGGAGGCGATGATTACGAGGAGGTAAAAGCGTATGATCCGCAACTTAATGAAGCTTCTGTTTCCGAAAAGATAGAATGGGCTCTTGCTATGGAGCGCGTTGCCTTAGACGAAGACAGCCGCGTGAAAGCAACCGACTACTGCGCCGTAGGAAGCGGCGAGGGCGAAGTTGCTATAGCGAATTCATACGGATTGAATCTTTCACATAAATTCAATTATATGTATGCATTCATCCAGGTAAGGGTTGAGGAGAACGGCGTCTCAAAGAACGGATTCGAAACTTGGCACGGCAGGGACTTCAAAGCTTTCAGTCCCGAGGATTTGGCCAAAAAGGCGGTTTCAAAGGGATTGTCTTATCTGAATGCATCCTCTGTGCCGTCGCAGGCCATGCCTGTTTTGTTTGATCCGGAGACGGCGGGGAATCTTTTTTCGGCATTCGCTAGCGTCTTCTACGCGGAAAGGGCGCAAAAGGGCTTTTCTCTCCTAAGAGGCAGGCAAGGGCAGACTATAGCTTCGGAACTTGTTACTATACACGATGACGGCGCATGCCAGCAAAGCCTGGGAAGCGTTCCATTCGATTCTGAAGGCGTGGCATGCAGGAAAAAAGTCATCGTGAACAAAGGCAAGCTTAATACTCTTCTCTACAATCAGAAATCCGCCGCGAAGGACGGAGTCAAAAGCACAGGAAACGGATTTAAGCGCAGCTACGCAGGCTCCATAGACACATCCATCACCAACTTCTACATGGAGCCTTCGAATGAGCCGATTCAGGCGGAAAAATTTCAAAAGATTTTATTGGTCAAAGAGCTGATGGGCCTTCATTCTGGAGCGAATCCTGTCACAGGAGACTTTTCTCTGCTGGTAGTCAATGGGTTTTTACTCGAAAACGGGAAAATTTCAAAACCTGTGGAGCAAATAACCGTAGCGGGGAACTTTTATGACCTGATAATGAATATCATAGCAGTAGGAAATGATCTTCGATTCGATATGCCAGGAGCGTCTGGCGCGGTAGGAATGCCGTCGGTGCTGGTCAAGGAGCTTAAAATATCAGGAGAGGTGCAATGAAATGGCAAACTTGAGGGAAGATCTGCTTGCGCTGATTGAGCGCAACAGCCGCCTGACGCCGGAAGATTTGGCCGAAAGGCTCGGCGTCTCGATGGAAGAGGTTGCGGCTGAGCTTGGGCTGATGGTTGATGAACAAATTATCTGCGGCTATCATACACTGATAAACTGGGACAAAACAAGCAAAGAGTTTGTTACGGCGCTGATAGAGGTTAAAGTGACGCCGCAGCACGGTATGGGCTTTGACAAGATAGCTCAGAGAATCTACCTCTTTGACGAGGTGAAGGCAGTATACCTGATGTCTGGCGGATTTGACCTCACAGTGGTAATTGAAGGCGACAACATCAAGGAGGTGGCCTACTTCATCTCGAACAAGCTGGCTCCGATGGAGTCGGTGCTCAGTACAGCCACGCACTTCGTACTCAAAAAGTACAAAGATCATGGGATAGTCCTTGAACTGCCGAAAAAGCCTGATGAGAGGATGATAATCTCGCCATGAGAAGCGCTGGGGACTTTGTGGCGGATAATATACAATCCATGCCATTTTCCGGTATAAGGAAATTCTTTGATGTAGCCAAGGAGATAGAAGGCGTCATTTCGCTGGGAGTAGGAGAACCGGACTTCCCGACTCCTTGGAGGATTAGGGAAGAGGCCATATATCAGCTTGAGCAGGGAAATACCATCTACACTTCAAACGCGGGGCTGATTGAGCTCAGGCAGGCGATTTCAGCCTACATGCGGGATAGGTTCGCAATGAGGTATTCTCCGCTTTCTGAAATCATCGCGACTGTAGGCGCCAGCGAGGGAATCGACATCGCAATGAGGGCTTTGATAAATCCGGGAGATGAAATTCTCCTCGTCGAACCCTGCTTTGTATCCTACAAGCCGTGCATCGTCATGGCTGGAGGCGTTCCCATAGTCATAAGCGCCAAGGCCGAAAATGACTTCAGGATCACTCCGGAGGACTTGGAGGGGAAGATCACTGAAAGGACGAAAGCCATTTTGATGGCTTATCCCTCAAACCCAACCGGCGCAATTATGGGGAGATCAGATTTGGAGAAAATCGCTGAAGTCCTAAGAAACAAGGATATAGTTGTCTTAAGCGATGAGATCTACGCGGAGCTTACGTATGGCGCCTCTCACGCAAGCATTGCGCAGATTCCGGGTATGGCTGGGAAAACTGTAGTCTTGAGCGGATTCTCCAAAGCTTATTCCATGACTGGCTGGAGGCTGGGGTATGCTTGCGGCCCGGAGGACATAATCACCGCTATGCTTAAAATACACCAGTACATTCTCATGTGCGCTCCGACGGTCAGCCAGTATGCGGGAATAGAAGCTCTTAAAAACGGCGCCAAGGATGTAGAGTCAATGCGCAAGGACTATGACGGGAGAAGGCGCATTATGGTAAATGGATTCAGGCAAATGGGACTTGACTGCTTCGAACCCAAAGGTGCATTTTATGTCTTCCCATGCATAAAGTCCACGGGATTGTCAAGCGAAGAATTCTGCATAAAGCTCCTTCATGAGGAAAAGGTCGCTGTTGTGCCGGGAAGCGCCTTCGGAGAGTGCGGAGAGGGGTTCATAAGGTGCTCATACGCCTATTCCGTTGACGCGCTCAAAGAGGCGCTTGGGAGGATCAGCAGATTCTTGGAAAAATTAAGGCTTCCGTTAGTCAAGTGAGGATCTTTCCCAACGGACGGTAAAATTCCTGCCGGATAAGGCTTTTGCGGCTTGGACGCAAAGCCTATCCTGCAGGAATATCAAACTTGCCTTAATATATTCCGTTTATATTCATGTGGTATTTCATTGAGTCGATTATTCTCTGCTGAGTGTCTATGATATTTTGCTGGGAGTAGAGCAATTTCAGCCTGGAGTCGATTACTCTTTGCTGAGACTCTATGATGTTGCGGAGCGATTCCAGCTCAGTCTCTATATCCGCGAAGTGATAAAGCATCTCTTCGATCAATGATCTCACGGCGTCATCCATGACTACCCCTTTCATCTTCTCCCTGAAGGCAACAGGCATTTTTTCCACTGTCCTTTCCTATGCATTTTGTGACGCCGCAAGCGGCGGAATGAGGAAAATTTTCCCAAGCCATTTAGGCTTGGCTGATGGCCGAAAATATATTTTTTGTCATCATTTGTTCTGTGCGTCCTCAGTTGGATTGCTCCAAAAACAAGGGGGAATGAGAGGGCGAGGGCATGAAGATCAATACTTATAGCATCTGCTTAAAGTGAGCGAGTCCGCAGAGAGCGTTTGCTCAATTAGCCGCGATGAAGATGATTTCGCTCTCCTTCATATGTAGACCTACGCCAGTATTATACATCAATTTCTATTCCGCGACAAGAAGTATTGAAATAAATAAAAGCTTCAGGCGGACGCTAATTGGCAGCAGGACATCTGCCTTTCCCTAGGCTGAAGTATTGACGTCAGCCGCAACTTGCGCGGCATACTGGGAATAATAAGGAAATATAGAGCTTAATTCAAATAAATGGCAGGCTGTTATTGCCATTAGCCTGCCTATTATAAAAAAATTAAAAACGCAGATAATATTGTTGACGCATATCGAGAATTTGTGTAATATAGATGATAGGAAGTTTTTTAATGCCAGCAGCGCGTACTGTCCGGAAATGATCACTCTGTCTTATCTGGTTCAGTATTTTTAGCATTCAAGAAATGCAAGGCTTCATTGTTGCGGTCTCGCGGTTTGTTGCTAAAGGGCGGGGAATGCAGCGCCGCTTGCGGGCTGTTTTTCCGACCCTAATGAGGGGTGAAGCTAAAACCGCTTATGGCCGCCCAGTAAAGAGGCCATGCTTGTCGCCTCTGCAGAGGTGTGCAATGAAAAGGCAACCGGAGGGAGGGAGATTCATGTCAGAAGTTAAAGTTAAAGAAAATGAGACTTTGGATAGCGCGCTCAGGCGTTTCAAGAGAAGCTGTGCAAAGGCTGGAATAATGGGTGAAGTGAGAAAGAGAGAGCACTACGATAAGCCAAGCGTACGCCGCAAAAAGAAATCAGAAGCCGCGAGGAAGCGCAGATACAACTAACCAGTATACCTAAGAAATGATGTGTGATTGCAATGGACTTGAAGAAAACGCTTTTGCAGGATCTGAAAGCTGCCTTGAAGGAAAGGGACTCAATTAAAAAGGACACTGTGCAGATTATAAGGGCGGCTGTGCTTCAGGTTGAAAAAGACAAGCAAATTGAGCTGGATGATGAGGCGATAGCCGAAGTAATCTCAAAAGAGTTGAAGAAGCGGCTGGATGTGCTTCCTGACTATGAACGGAGCGGTCGCCAGGATCTGATTGATGAGATTAACCAGCAAATTAAGATATACAAATCTTACCTCCCTCAGCAGCTGACAGAGGAAGAGATTTTAGCAATAGTAAAAAAGGCTGTTTCAGAGACAGGAGCTTCAAGCATTAAGGACATGGGAAAAGTGATGGCCGTCGTCTCTCCGCTTGTTAAAGGCAGGGCGGACGGTAAGCTTGTGGGAAGCGTCGTGAAAAAAGCCATTTCCTCCTGAATGTTTTTATTATGCACCTTTAAAAGCGATGCGATTTCTGCGGCAATTAAGCTCCAGTTACGCGCTCGCTTTTCAAATAGAGGCGGAGGCCATTAATGGCCTCCGCTTTATTGTGAGCTTTAAAAACAAGGCGCCAGCCTTTATAGGATTTAATTAGCTTACAAGCAAACACTATATTATTTCCTCGTATAATTAGATTTGCAACTCATCCAATTACGAATTTCAAGCAATATAGGCACAAGACGCAACTGGAAATTATCAAACGTAGCGTTGTCAAGAGAAAGGTGCAGATTTTTCAGACAGAAGCATCTCTATAAATTCCAATACTATGCCATCGTTAATGGGGATTAGCCAGATGCCTTTGCCGGCAAAAGTCTTGCGTTGCATTCCCAATTCAAGATAATTGCGCCCCATCCGGTAGAGCGACTTAAGAATAATCCCGCCTACCTTATCGGCTTCAACCAATTCCATGAGTTCCGTTCAGCTGGATCTCAGAAAATTGGTTCCCTGGTTTGCCGTTATCACTCAGACAGACATAAGGCGTGAAGCTATTTTGCTCTAAATACTTTATGAGCATATCATGTCAATTATCGGACTGTCGCCCTCCCATCTTTGCCGTTTCCGGCGGGTGTGGCCATTTGGTCTATCGGGGCAGATTGCGACAATTGCCTTTCCGTATCATCTCTGGTACGTTCCTGCGCCGCTCCTTGCTTGAGTTGCGTGTGCTTCCGCCAGTTGCCCTCGCAGTCGTTCCTACGAAACGACTATAATGCAAGGTTGCGACATTCTGTATGCTTCCGGCACAGTAATTCGTATGTCAAAGTACGTACGGTGTTTAGCCTTTACACCTTATAGCCGTGAGAAACGCGTTTGTCCCCATGCAACCTGACTTCGCAGAGGTTTCACAAGTCATATACAGGAGACATTCAAAGGCGCTTATACCATATATACTGCTTTTCATATAAACCCCTATGACGCTACGCTTCATCGCCAAGGGTGAAAATATTAAGTTAATTGTGTGTTTGAGGCATGGACAAATGTCCATAAAATGTATTTTCGTACTAAACTGCCTTTTTTGGAGCTTGATACCGCGCGTGCGAAATGCCGCTTTCGGCATTTCGCACTCGCTGTATCAAGCTCCAAAAAAGTAACATTTGAAGAAAAGCGGTATAGCTGTGGGAAAGGCGTTTTGCAACCTATCATAGCGTTTTTAAGCGAATTTTCACCCGAATATTTGAGGACTTCGCTAAATACCCCAACTTAACGCACTTTTGCTGGCATTCTGGGAAGTGCTTTTAGTAGAAATATTCTGTGCTGGAAGTGGTTTCCGATGTGGCTGCTGTAAGGTGACAGTTTTGCAATCATTCAGATTTAGCAGACGATTTCTTTTTTATGATTTTACTTACGAAGACTCTATTGGCTCATTAGTGATAACGAGCAGCAGATTGCTATACTCGACTGCGCAATGTTCTTTGAGAAACGCTCGCTGCATTCTGTCGCACCTGCGATTGGCGGATATTCCACCAGTGAATAGGTGATTTCGTCCATAGCTTAGTTCTCTACCCACCGGTAAGCGGATATTGTGTTCCAGTTCTACGAGTGTCCCGCATAAGAGTCTGCCTCAATAAAAAATCAAGGCAGTCCATCGACTGCCTTGACACAATGTCAATTCGCCCGCTTTAGTGGGAGTAAATTCAGCTACGCTGATTTGCCTAGGAGACTTTATGACGCTGCGCTTCACCTCAAGGATGAAAGCAACCGAATATCAAGGCTTATTGTCTGAATTTTATCGGACGCTAGAGTTTAATTGGTTAGTTTGATGGTGCTTTCATGCTTCACTGACTATTATGGAGCGTCTCTATGGAACATAAGCTCCATAACAGGTGCATTTGACTGCGAATCGGAATCGGATCCATTGCGCAAGCTTAAAATGCTAAGTCCATCGGCAAGTCAGAGATATCTTTGAGCCTCTTTACATCAATCATGGTGTTCAGTATTTCCTTGGAATCTTCGTGATCGCTGGAATTGACAATCTGAACTTCATAAAGGGCAAAATGATAAATACAGTCAATGTCCCCTGTGCCTAACGCAATAGAAGCTATCCTGCTAGGCATTGGCTCTGCAGTAACCGCTACAATGTGGGGTAGATGACCTTTTCTATTGCGGATAAGGTTTAATGCTTCTGTACGGGTATTCTGACTCCTATCTGAACGAATGGTCCATTTAGAGGAAATGCTGGCGTGGTGAACTGGTTTGCAGCCGTTCCGCTTTCTGATTGAAGCTTTTAGTCAGACGGTATCATCAACAAGCAGTTCCAGCGCGTTGATTTCTTCATCGGAATAGGGCGGGCGTGCTATAATGATATCCTGAGTAATTGTATAATCGTTGCCAAGAGCAGCGGCAAGCGCAGGGTTGGATTTTGCTATAGCGCTCAGATCCAATAAGTGTGAATATTGCTCAAAGTTCGAGATGCACGCTCTGTTATTGTTTCCCAGGCGCTGAATATCCCAATGGCCGGGATAAATATGATTCAGTTTCAAAAACGTTTCCTCTATGTACGCTATATTGATAAGCTCAAACTGGCTTCCACTTGTCTGGCCAGCGGATTTTGCGGCAACATCAGTTTCTAAAATACTCGTGATTCCTTTGGCTATGCTGACAGATAATCTGCTTGAACCATCTGCATTGCTGGGAACACCCTTGTCATTAACAGTCAAAATAGTGCTTAATAGAGACCTTTGTGATACCTGTCCCTGGCTTGTTTCAAATACGCATCCATAGCTTTATTCCCCCACAGCCTGCAATGAATTACGCGATGCCATTAAGCATTTTTTTATTTCAAGCCCTACAGCCTTTGCTACCGGTGGAGGGAATGCATTGCCGATTTGCCGGTAGATGCTCGTTTTAGTGCCGCAAAATCTCCAGTTATCATCAAAGCCTTGTATTCTTGCTACCATTTTATTCGTTAGCTTGGGCATACCAATAAAACCTATCTCTTGGGCGTTTTCATCAATGCCATGACCATCAACGCCTAACTCGGCCCATGCCCTTTTTGCTCTGGTGGATCCAAGATCTGGGCCGCCGTGCTTCTTAGAGTCTCCAACGATGGTCGGGGCTCTATCATTTGCTTGTTTTCGCCACATCTCCGCGCCAGTCCATCCATTTTCAGACATCAAGTCAAACAAAATATCTCCTATCGTAGGAGCTTCTATTGTGTAGTCGGGAAAAGAGAAGGTGCCGATGAGGTTCATTGCGGATTGCTACAAATAAGAGCATGAAATCCTTGCGGAAAAGTTCAAAAGTTTACTCGAATATACATTTAATAATGTAAAACTTATATATCAACATTTATAATCTTATAGAAGATGCATATGTTTTCCTTATTTTATGAATTTATAATCAAAATGAAAATTTGACATCTCCTGTCTTTATCCAATTATGCAATCCGCCATTTTGTTTCAAGCACGACAACAATGCTAAATTAAAGCTTCCCCTTTGGCTCCACG
>JAISZB010000326.1 GCA_031269465.1 Clostridiales bacterium
TTTATTCAATTATTCAGCGCAATTCGACATTTGCAACTTATTCCAATTAAGCAAAACTGCATTGTGTACGCCACAAAACACCAGTTAACGCATTATGTAATGGGCGTTAAATTGTCCTGCTTGAAAGCAAGTTTATCTGTACGGATTCGGTTATAAAATGCGCTGAGTTTTGTTTTCAGTATGGCATTACATTTGTTATGAACACCTACGATAGCCATGTTATATTCTGTAAAAATGAATTTGAGATTCAGCATATAATATCTGATGTCAATGAAGTTGCAAATGCAGGCATCAAGCCGCCGAAACTTTTGTATGTTTTGCTCAAGGATTACGATTTGCTTAAGACGCAACAATTTCATAAAATACTTCTATATAGTAGTGACCGTGCGTTAATAAACGAACTAAAGGGCTTCCTGAGGTCTCAAAAAGAATTGTGCTATGTGAATTACCATGAACGTATGATAGAGGTTATGCCTGAAAACAGTAATAAGGGGAAGGGAATGTCGATCGTAGCCAACGCGCTTGGATTAGATGCGAGCCAGTGCTGTGCTTTTGGCGACTACGATAACGATGTTTCGATGTTTGAGTTTGCCGGCCTTTCATTTGCCATGGGAAATGCTAGCTGTGCCGCCAAATCAGCTGCAGCATATACCATATCAGGCAACGATAACGATGGGGTTGCACGCATTTTAAACCACTATTATCTAGATGATAGTATATGTATCGACCCCAGCCAACACCACTAGACAACAGAAACTACAGAGTGAAGCGCATCCGGATGATGATAGTCGTAAAGCGGGTTGATACTGTATTTTTACTGACATCTATATTGAGATTTAGCTGTTTACAAGGGTTATTTAATGCGTTCACCCCTTATTCCGACTATCACCATCCAGATGTCCCTTGGACAGGACGGCGTTGCCCTGAGCAAAAGCACATCGGGCGCGCAATGAAAAAGGGTGTCCTGGTTACGCACCGTAGAGACGTACCGGCAGCCTGACAGAATCGGATGCTGATGCGCAAAAGTCCACAACCTGATTGCGCGGAATTTCTCCGCCGACGCCTCGAACCGGAAGCGGCCGACAGATATCACGTCGATTCCCTGCCAAGACGGCAAGATGTACATTTCTTTGTGTAGGATTGCTATAACGGCGAGATCGTGGGTCTCGCCATGGACAACATGAAAAAAGAATTGTGCATCCGAGCATTTTGTCCCCGTCTGACGGTGGAATGAGCCTTCACAGTGACCGGAGCAGCCAGTTTAACAGCGCAGCTTTTCGGACCGCTCTTGCCCGGCATGGGGCTGTCCAGAGCATGAGCGGTGCTGGGCGCTGCAATGACAACGTCAGTCGGAAGCGCAGTACCGAGATACTTGCACCAACCGGTAATTTTAGCAGTCGGCTGAAAATGGTCAGTTTGGAAAATACCTTTCCTGCAGTTTTTGGCAAAAAATGCGTCTCAGAGATCAATATAGCATCAATGCTCAAAGGTGATTGAATTTGTCAAAAGGGAGTTGGGTAAGTAAAATGAAAATTGGAATTGCAGGTGCAGGATTCATTGTGCCTAGTTTCTTAACTGCCGTTAAGCAGGTAAACGATATGAATGTCATGGCTATTTGCGGCGTTGATTCTGACAGGGAAAAGATGGAAGCATTATCAAAGGAACACTGTATTCCTCATCTATATTATAGTTATGATGAGATGCTTGAAAATAGAAGCATCGATACTGTTTATATAGCCGTGCCAAATTTCCTGCATTATCATTTTACCAAAAAGGCGTTACAAAGAGGCAAAAATGCATTTGTTGAAAAGCCATTCGCTTCTAATTACGAGCATGCCAGGGAACTTGTCGATCTATCAGTGGAGAAACATTTATATTTGTTTGAAGCAATTGCAAATCAGTATAACCCCAACTACTTAAAAGTTAAAGAAACAGTGAATGAAATTGGAGACATAAAACTATTCCAGATGAACTATTCCCAATATTCCCGAAGATATGATTCCTTCAAAAAAGGAATTATTCTCCCCGTCTTTGATTATAAGAAATCAGGAGGGGCGATCATGGATTTGAATGTCTATAATATTCATTTCGTCGTTGGAATCTTTGGCAAGCCAAAATCCTTTCACTATTATGCCAATATTGAGAAGGATATTGACACTTCTGGGATTTTAGTGATGGAATATGCAACGTTTTTAAGTTTATTAGTTGCAGCAAAAGATTGCAAAGCGCCATCTTCCATCAGCATACAGGGCGACAGAGGATATATTTATTCTGATTCACCCAGCAATGTATTTGATAGATTTGAGATTAAATATAACAATGGGAATGAAATTGATTATAATTTGGGCTGCGGTCAGGAAAGGCTTTCGTTTGAACTTCGTGCGTTTAAAGAAATGATTTCAAATCAGGAATTTGATAAAATGCAAGATAAACTGGGACAGTCATTATTGGTACAGCAGATATTGGATGAATCCAGAAAGCAGGCAGGCATAGAAATTATGCGAAATTAATGAATTTATAATTCGAGCAATATAAGATTAAACACACAAAATTGTTAATGGCTACCAGTTATCATATGTCCCTATCATCTTATTTTCCCCAATCTGCGGCGGCGGGTGGGCTGTACACCTGTTCTGAGACACTGCATAAATGTTTGAATCAACCTTCTTGAACGCTCTGCGCTATCTGCATGCTTCATGATTGAGCGGAGGTGCCATGCGTTTTGCTGTCTTTTTTTCCCATATATCTACCCTCTCCTTCTTTATATGACTGCTTTTTCTGCCTATGAGCCCTCGATAGGGCGGAAATCATCTTGTTTCTTGAGGGTAAAGACATAAATATGGCAATATTCTCCAGATAAAGGGCTTAGAGAAACTGAAACTTAATAATAATTGCACATTTTCCTATATTTATCAGTTATCTCCAATTTATATTTCGCGTTATCCAGTGCGATATTTAAGATCAATCCGGGATATTCAGCCAGAATTTTATTGAGCAGATCTAAGGCTGAAGATGCATTTATATAAGTAACGTTTCATATTGCGGATATGGCTTTCGTCTCGAAATTCAAGGCTCCGAGCATATTATGCATCTTCCTTCCGCTTGCCAATTGATGAAAACCCTCTTCCTCGACCATATATAGGCCTGATGAAGCCAAGTTCGGCATAATGTCAATTAAAAAATAAGTTATCCACTAAATTATCTATAAACACTCGCTTATGGTTGCTTTTCTATAATAACTTCTCCACTCTGAGAATCTTGACCTGCCCTCTATTGCACATTTGCTGCAATCACATGCTATTGGTGTTTCAGAAAAATTACAACATGGTTGCATTGATATTTCAGATGCTTTGCTAAAAAACACAAAGACGGGCTATGCAATTCACATTTGCCATAATGTCATCATAACTTGGCCTATAGTTAGTGAAAAACTTTTCGAATTAGTGGACAACTTATTTTAATTGACACAATCCGTCTCAATTCCCTCGGTTTATAGATTTTTGAAGGCCAATGGGGTGAAAAGGCTTAAAGTCGTAAGCTTTACGTCCAAAGCCAATCATCAGAGGATTATGTTAAAATAGCATTTATATCTGAAAAGCAGTATATTTCAAACACTTGAAGAAAACAGTATGGAGGGGTAGATGTTTCCATCTTGCCTCAAATAGCTGATTGGCTGGCGAGACTTTCTTCAGGTCAGTCAGAGCGTAAAAGCGCATATTTTTTAAAAATGAAAGCGAGAAAATTATAATGGAACATAATTGTTTACCTAATCATTTTCTCTGGGGTGGCGCAACAGCCGCTAATCAGATCGAAGGCGCATGGCTCTTGGACGGCAAAGGCCCCAGTATTATGGACCATATTACGGGCGGCAACCACACAAAGCCAAGGGAAATCACACCGGATCTTCTGCTCGGAGCATTTTATCCCAACCATGATGCGATCGATTTTTATCATCGTTATAAAGAGGACATTCGGCTGATGGCCGAAATGGGGTTCAAAGCGTTCCGCATGTCCATTGCTTGGAGCCGGATCTTTCCAAAGGGCGACGAAGCCGAACCGAATCAGGCAGGGCTGGAATTTTACGATCGCGTTTTCGGGGAGTTGCATCGGTACGGGATGGAGCCGCTTGTCACGTTGTCCCACTATGAACTGCCTATGTACTTATGCAAGGAATACGGCGGCTGGAAAAACAGGAAGCTTATTGATTTTTTTGAACACTATGCAATAACGGTCTTTCAACGGTATAAAGACAAGGTAAAGTATTGGCTGACTTTTAATGAAATCAACTGCCTGACCACCAATTTCGGCGCTTATTTCGGCGGCGGGATGCTGCTTGAGCCAGGCGAAAATCAGGAACAGACGCGTTACCAGGCATTGCATCATCAGCTGGTGGCAAGTGCAAAGGCGGTAAAGGACGGGCACGAAATAAATCCCGGGTTCAAAATCGGCTGTATGATCTGCTATATGGCCGCTTATCCGCTCACTTGTTCCCCGGAAGACGTCCTTCTCGCGCAGCAGTACGACCAAATCCATAACTGCCTCGCCGGGGATGTGCATGTGTATGGCGAATACCCAGCATTTGCGGCGAGGTATTTTGACGAACATGGCATACGTCTTGAAGTGACTCGGGAAGATGAAGCCATTCTGCGCAAAGGTACGGTGGACTATTATACATGCAGCTATTATTCTTCCAACTGCGTGACCGCCAGCCCGGAAAAGGCGTCTGAAATCAAAGGGAATATAATGGGCGGGGTTAAGAATCCATATCTGAAGGCCAGCGAATGGGGCTGGCAGATTGACGCAAAGGGCTTGCGATGGGTTCTGAACCATGTTTATGGCCGCTACCGCATCCCGATTATGGTCGTGGAAAATGGCCTTGGAGCGGTTGATGCCCCGGAGAAGGACGGCAGCGTCCGCGACCAATACCGAATTGACTATTTCCGCCGACATATTGAGCAGATGTGCGAAGCAGTCCGAGACGGCGTGGATTTGAAGGGGTACACCACATGGGGTCCGATAGACCTGGTGAGTGCGTCCACTGGGGAAATGGCGAAGCGTTACGGCTTTATCTATGTCAATAAGCAGGATGACGGAACTGGAGATTATTCCAGAAGCCGCAAGGACTCTTTTTACTGGTATCAAAGGGTGATTGAGAGCAACGGACAAGTTTTGTAAGCAATGACGCCGAACGTAATTGGGCGGCTACACCGGGAAATCCGCAGGCGCACCAGGACTGTTGGCACTTTCCCGGGTGGCGACTCAGCGCTCATGCTGGTCAGCGCCAGACTTCGTCATGTCACAGGTACCCAGCGGGGCACCGAAAATTACATGAACATGAAGCATCTGGAATCCGTCTCAACTGACTATGATATCGCTGGTTAACTTCCTTACTCTACCGTTCCCGTTTTCTATAGTGCGTAATTTTCTTTTTTCTTGATATACTGCTTTTCTAAGGTAATTAATAGTATAATTCATACAGTCTATAAGAGGCCTTTGCTCTTTGAACCCTCGGCAGGGCGAAATCATCAAGTCGTTTCGGTCAAGAAGACAAATATAGAATTATTTACTAGCCAAGGGGCTAAGAAAACTGGGATATAAAGAATAATAACATATTTTCTAAAATTAATAATTAACCAATTGTTCCCTTATGTTGCCAATGAGCACTCAAATGCTACAACATTGTCGAATATTCGGAATTTATCGGCTGTCGGCGAATTGACATACATGTTCACTTGCTCATATCCTTACTTAAACGCTGGCTGCTTGGAACACATAAAGGCGCAGCTAGTGATAAACATATGCAGGCTTGACTTGAGGAGTACACATTTCGGTTAAGCAGGCGAAACTCTGCCAAAAGAGGCCTGCTCTTTCATAGACTGCTTGAAGGCGAAGTTAATTGCGCCCCGATTGCCTATGACGATTTGGTCAATATGCCCGATCACTTCATATAGTTCAGTGAAGGGGATAGCCATATCATGTCTTTTTTGTCCTCAAAGGACAGTCTAACTTTGTTTACATGTCGAAATATAAATCCTGGCGATAAGGAACTCGAAATCCACCGCTGGCAAAGAGCATGCAGATTTGGAGAATCAGGAGAAATTCAAGCGAAGCGGCTTGAGATGGATCGGCAAGAGTGATATACTGTCATTGGCTTGTTTGCGCAGGCTATGCCTGGCAGCATATTGCTCAGGCCTACATTTATCTTATGTCATGGGAGGCAAAACAATCATGTCTTCACTTTTAGCTGATTACAAAGGCGCGCCGTGGCTTGTCTGCACCGAGAACGGACCTGCTGACTTTACAAAGGCCATAATCCCTGAATTTCAAAAAGCTTTGAAAGACAATCCAATGCTCCCGGGGGCCGAAATTGAGATAAACCCCTCCGAGACGCCGCCTGGCGTCAAATTGGATGTCTACGGCTCCGAAGGCTCTTTGCTCTATCTTTATCAATCAGAGGGAAGCGCCTCGCAAAATGGCGCGGGAAAGCTTATATTCTATGTTCACGGCGGCGGCTTTATAACAGGAGCGGGAAAGTACGTCAAAGGCAATGCCATCTTGCTCCATAAAATATTCGGGCTTCCCGTCGCCGCAGAGGACTATCGCCTGGCGCCGGAGCATCGCTGGCCGGCCGGCTTGGACGATGTTTATGAAGCTTGGAACTTCGCCGCAAATGAACTCGGCTATAAGGAAAAGGATATAATTGTAGCAGGGGAATCTGCCGGAGGAAACCTTGCGCTTGCGCTAATGCATCGCATCAAGGCGAAGGGCGGCAACCTTCCATCGCATTTGATTCTCATCTCACCTTCGGTCGATCTTACGCTTGAGCAGGAAAGCCAAACAGCAAACCAATCTCTAGACATAATATTTCCCTCTGGCGTAGCTCCTGTAATTCCCTTATACGCGGATGCGGACAACCTCCGAAACGTTGAAGTTTCTCCGTACTTCGGCGACTTTTCGTCAATGCCTCCCATGTATTTCGCCGCCGGCGACGCAGAAGTATTCCTATCGGACACGCTTGCGGCGGCATCTAAGGCGCAAGCATCCGGAACAATTGTCAAAGCGCATATTTTCCACGGGCTATGGCATGCCTTCCCATTAATGACTCCGATGATTCCGGAGTCTAAAACGGTTTTCGCTGAAATCCAGGAATTCATTTCAGATTAATCAAGACATGCCAATGCGCATTGACGCATTGGCATGTCTTTTTTCACGCCCCATAACCAATGCGGGGTCAGATGCATCCATTTCTGCGGCGGGTCGCCCATTGAAGAGCCATGATGGGCAATCCCCGACACTTGGTTTTTCCAGTGCGTCGCAGTCATGCTGTAGGGAGGCATTATAAGAACGCCTCCCGCCTTTCGCTTTCCCCGACTAAATGCGAGAACAAGCTCTAGATCCCTGGATCAACTGAATGCAGTATGAATTTCCATGTACGCCTTTGATTATTTTAATGATATTAGGGTAATATAACGCTATTATTTATTATTCCATTGTTGTGACTGCGCGCGAGTGATTTTAAAATACGGCTTCCAATCCTAAACTCGATGCGCTTTGGCATAGTATGCTGGATGGGCTCAGAATAGAGAGAGGCTCATTGACAGCGCGATTAAAGCGGCATTGAAGCAAAGGGGAGATTTATTTGAAGAGCATCGGCAAAAAGGCAGTGCTGGCCAATCTTCTGATTTTCATAACTGGTTATCTCATATTAGGCATAGTTATCCTGAGCATTTCATATACTTACGTTTCAAAAGAGGCTTTTTCCAGGATTAATGAATCTGCTGAGAAAGAAGTCAGAGAAATTGAAGGTTGGCTTCAAACACAGGAAAGCATCATGAAGGCTATAGCAAACGATGCAAGCCTGCGAGAGCCCGGCTCAAGAATCCTGCTTGACGCTCTTAAGGCAAATGCAGCGACTTTCAATGAATACAGCCTCTTTTACATTGGATATACCGACGGATCCTACCTTGCCTCCAACGAATTCGTGATGGATGCATCCTGGGATCCAAGAACAAGGCCTTGGTTCTTGGACGCAGTCTCAAAGGACGGTGAAGTTTCCTTTTCAGAGCCTTATATTGATTCCCAATCAGGAGTTCTTTGCATCACAATTTCAAAGATGCTGCCTGACAAATCAGTGTTGGCAGGCGACATTCCTATAGATTGGCTTTCGAATCTGGTGGATCACATATCTTACAGCGAAAGCGGTTACGGCTTCCTTTTATCAAGCGAAGGCAATATTCTCGCTCATGCCTATAATGAATACAAGCCAAAGGGGGAAGTTTATGTAAATTTAGCCTCAGTAGATAACGGCAGGTTCGCAAACTGGAAGACTGAAGTATTAGGGCACGAAAATGGCTCGAGATATAAAGACTACGACGGCATCATGAAACATTTTATAATACACCCCATATCGTATACAAATTGGCAGCTAGGATCCGCAATACCCGATTCTATTCTTAAAGCCAGCTCAAATACGCTTATTGCCGTTTCACTGCTCATTTCACTAGTCATATGGTCATTTGTAGCGATTTTCCTAAATCAGTTTGTGAAAAATCTCATATCCCAGCCTATTTCTGAGGTTGAGGCGGCTGCTGATGAATTGGCCAGAGGCGGGGTTTCCATCAAATTCGATAGAATTGAAAATGATGAAATAGGAAAACTTAAAAACGCTTTTCTAAGGGCAGCCAAAAGCATAGACACTCAGTCAGATGCCATTTACAGGCTCTCAAGAAACGATTACAGCGTAAGCGTAGAGGAGCGTTCAGATAAAGATATCATGGCTCAGTCCATTAATCATATGGCAAAGGCCCAAAGGAACTACATCCACAACATTTCGGAGGTAATGGGCAGCGTTTCAAAGGGAGATTTAGATGTAGAGATAGATATGGCATATGAAGGGGATCTTTTTCCCATCAAGGAGTCTATAAACCATACCATTTCCAGTATAAAGTCTATAATCGCGGAAGTTTCAGACGTCCTTTCAGACCTTCCGAGAGGCAAGCTGTCAAGGAAAATAGAAGGGGATTTTCCTGGGGTTTTCAGCGCTATCAAGGATTCCATCAATTACATGGCGCAGTCGCAGAAAAATATAGTATCAGACATATCCCAAGCTATGGGCAAGCTTCGTGAAGGTTCGCTTGATGGAGTGCTCCATATGGAATATTCAGGGGACTATGAACCCATACGAAGTTCTATAACGGATACTTTGAAGATGCTCAGAAGCTGCATCTCAGAAATAAAGAGAGTGCTTACAGCCATATCTTGCAATGATTTGACAAAAAGCATTCAGATCGGCTTTAGAGGAGAATTTATAGAAGTGGAAGAGTCTATATCTCTAATAACCGCCTCGCTTTCCAAAGTGCTCAAAAGCATAAGCGTCTCCGCAGATCAAGTGGCTGGCGGAGCATCCCACGTCTCTTCAGGCTCATCCATGCTTGCTCAGGGCGCCAACTCTCAAAAAGAAGCCGTCCAGTCATTGGCCGAAGCGTCATCCCTAATAGCGGAGAAAGCGGAAATAACCGCCAAGAAGGCAACTGACGCAATCAGCCTCAGCGAAGAGTCAATAGATGGAGTGGAAAAAGGCGCGGAACAGATGAGCAGCCTGGTCCGGGCGATATCAGAAATAAGCGAAGCATCTAGGCAAATAAAGATAATTGTCCGAACAATAAGCGACATTGCGTTTCAAACCAATCTTCTCGCCCTAAACGCCGCAGTTGAAGCCGCTCGATCCGGCTCAGCAGGGAAGGGCTTTTCAGTTGTAGCGGAAGAAGTTAGAGGCCTTGCCAACAAGACCTCGGATGCTACAAAGAATATATCCGCGCTGATTGAAAACTCGACCCAAGCTGTTGAAAAGGGAAGCAAAATCGCCAATAACACAGCGGACGCCTTCGGCAGCATCGTCGCATCCACGAAAAAAACATCAAGCCTCATTGAAGAGCTGGCGCAAAACATGGCTGAACAATCGTCAGAAACTTTAAAAATCAATAGCAACCTTGATAATATACTGGAAGTCGTCCTAAATATCTCTTCTACTTCAGAGCAGTCAGCCGCAGCCAGCCAAGAGCTGTCGGCTCAAGCATGCTTTCTCAATGAGCTGGCTAACCAGTTTGAGTTGAAAGAAACTACTATGGGAGAAATAGCAGTGTAGCTATGTACTGATTTGCAACCAAATATAACCGATTTTGGGTGCAAATCATCATGACTTATTATCGGGTATTTAAACTTATACCGATTTTCATTCAACGATCCTTTTTTGTTAATTATCCATTGAGCAGTGCGTAATTCCGATATCGCCATTTCGCACACACTATATAATCAAGCTCCAAAAAAAGGCAGTTTAGTACGAATATACATTTTGGGGACACTTATCCATGCCTCAAACACAAAATTGACTTAATATTTTCATCATTGACGGTGAAGCGCAGCGTCATCGAGGTTTATATGAAAATCAGTATAGATGGGTGAAAAGCAAGAATGCATATGTAAAAACGTTGTAAAATCAACATTTGAATCAATGGTTGCAAGGCAGTCCCCGCTAGAGTTCAAAGACCCATAATATACCGCTTTTCATCAAATGTTCCTTTTTTGGTGCTTGATTATCCATAGAGGGTGCGAAATGCCGATTCGGCATTTCGCACTACCTGTATAATCAAGCTCCAAAAAAGGTAATTTATATGAAAGCAGTATATCAATCTGAACGGACGCAAATCGCAACAGCTTTGGGGCCTGATAGCCCAACAAAACGGCTAGCCAAGCCCCAAAGCCAGTCAAATTCCAGCGTCTGCATGGATGCCAGGCTTCACTTCAATCCCACCCGCAGGCCGAATAGTTAGAAAATGGCAGGAGCCTTCTCCAAATATGGCATTGAGTTTTTCTTCGTATTCGCTTTTTAATTCCTCAGGCACTAGAGCCAGAATGGTTCCTGCAAATCCGCCGCCGTGAACACGCCAAGCCCCTTTTCCACTCAGAATTTCCTCGCTTGCCGCAAGCGCAATGGATAGTCCTTGTTGGTTCACATCAGTTGTGGAGTAAATGTTTTGAAGTTTAGTGAAAGAAGAGAGGCCAGAACTTACTACCATGCGCTTGAAATCCTCTATGCGGCTTTCTTCCAAGGCTTTGGCCTGCCTGGGCACTAAAGAGTCCTCCTCAAAAAAGTGCATTGCTCGAAGAACAGGCCGGTCGCCGCAGGTTTTGCGAAGCATTGCTATTTTTCCGTAAAAATCCGAAGGATCAACTTCTCTTAGATATTCATGACCCAATTCGCGCGCTATCATTCGCATCTCATAAGGTATTGAAGCATAATCGGGCGTCAAATCTACATGGCTGCCCTTTGTATCGACTGTACATAGCAGAAGCCCATCAGCCGCTAGATCAACGGGAACTCTCTTTATTATAGGATTAATGGGTTCGGCGAAATCGATCATCACGCAGCCTCCGACGGAGGAAGTCGTCTGATCCATAAGCCCGCAGGGCTTTCCGAAATACTTGCTCTCAGCATATTGCCCAGCTATTGCTATATCAACCGCAGACGCTCCACTGCCTCCCAAGACGTTTATAATGTTTCCTACCGCAATTTCAAAGGCTGCGGAAGAGGAAAGGCCTGAACCGCTCAAGACGGTTGAAACCGCGAATGCATCGAATCCCTGTACTCTATGCCCATGCTCTTTAAACCAAGCCGCTATGCCCCGGACAAGCGCCGCCGATTCGCCCCGTTCAGATTCTTTCACAGACAAGTCATCCGCATTGACAGTGAATTCAGGATACCCATGCGAAGTTATCCTCATTTCATTTCCGCCATTTGCCGCGGCTGCGGCTAAAACGTCAACATCCACTGCGGCGGCCAAAATCCGGCCGTGTTGGTGATCCGTGTGATTTCCGCCTATTTCAGTGCGACCAGGCGCGGAGATGATGGCGACCGGCTTTTCGCCATAACGCTTGGAAAAGGCATCCACTAAATTCGAATACCTTGCGCGGCACTCCTTAGCCGCGCTTAATTTATATAGGAGCGCGAAAGCGGAGTCAAACTCCCCTGCTGCAAACTGTTGCAGCAACTTGTGAGGAAATTCCATTACTGTCTTCCTTTCTAAACTGAGGGGATGCAGTTGCGCATAATTCGAAGCCTACCCGTTGCTGTCAAATTCTTTAGAGCGCCAATGCTGTATGCCAATAACGGAATTATATATTGTTTTTTGAAAAACAGCAACTGCAAATAGCTTTTTTTGTGATTCGAATTGCTGAGTTGCCGCTCAGCTGCTTATTCATGCCTGATTAAGCATGCTAAAGGTTCAGCCATATTTACCGGTTTTGGAGGGAGCATCCGCTCAAGCACTCAATGCCGAGTTGCTCTCAGATGCATGCCGATTTGCAGCGCCTATTGGAGCTTGATGATTCACTTCCAAGGATCGAAATGCCGATATCAATCGCGCTTGCTGTACTCTCAAGCTCAAAAAAAGGTGATCTTCTTTGAAAATCAGTATGTATGCAGGCAAGTGTATCTTCCGGCCTCTCAATTGGATGTTCCCCCTGAGCGCAAGCATAAAAAACAGGCTGTGGGAATCAGCCTGTTTAGTCTTTTTTAGCTTTTAGGATTTAGCTGGCATTTTTGTTATATTCGTCAGCCAGAAGATTGAAGTTCTTGATGATGAGGTACATCCCTATGAAATATCCGATTCCAGCTAGTAAAGAACCGACAACAATCCATAAAAGCACGGTGGAGCCAGTTTCCTGAATTTGGACGTTAAAGCGAAAACCATTCTTGTATATGCGATCGGCAACTTTATAATGCCAGTAAATTGAATATATACCGCATGTCACTAAAGATAGCAAAAAATACATCAAAAAGCTTGGAGTTTCTTCCCCATCGCCTTCGCATAGCTTATTTATATCATTGATGAACAAGTAAGTCCAATACAATCCATAAATTCCGCAAGTTATAATGCTAAGCAAAACATATATTGGAAAATCACGTTGCTTTATCATTTAAACCCTCCTAAAATAAAATACTGAAATCCATGCCGATTTCCAGCAGAATGCTTTTGCAGCTTGACTGCGCGATATGTAGATACAGCGCCTACGACTGTCTTATTGGCATAATCTCCATAATCAATTATCTTATACTTAGAGCAAAATATCAATATAAAATTATTGATAAAACAGTATAAGTTTTCCATAGCCGAAATCCGCAGGTAGATATTGCGTTCGATGTAAAGAGTTCAATAAAAAGACAAGCTTTCTACATTTGGAACCCAAGGATGATATATGCCAATTTGCAGTCAAATATACCTATAATGGAAAACAGCATAAAGAAGCCCTGCTAAATAGGCTGCAGGGCTGTTGGAGGCTAAATCCGTCGCTAGCTGGATGCGCTTTGTAAAGCTGTTGCGGGTCGCAGCGGCGCCTGCTATGGCTTTGCCTGGCTTTTTTTCTTAAAAACGTTTTAGAGAGTCTCCCTGAGAACCGCCGCTCCGCAGGGGCCGACTGAAATGGACAGCCATCCGTTTTTAATGTCGTACCTCTTGTCAGCCTGCCACCACTTGCCCCTTGAGCAACCGATAATAAGGCCCATTTCACCGTTTATGCTGCATCCCATCTTCCATACCGGAACCATGAGCTTCTCTTCCGTCGGATTGTTGTTTATCAAAACCGCAACCCTCTCTCCTTCGCGCCATCTTCCGTAAGTGAGGACTCCATGGTTGTTGTATAGGAAAATAAGGGATCCCGCTCTTAACGCGCGGTACTGCTTATGACAGGATATCATGGCTTTATGGAACTCTATCAAATCCTTGTTCTCCTTGCCCCAGGGGTATGTCCTCCTGTTGTCGGGATCAGTCCATCCCGCAAGCCCAGCCTCATCTCCGTAGTAGATGGTTGGCGAACCTGTCCATGTCATCTGGAATACGACTGCTTCCATCATGACTCCGATATCAATTCCCCTGCATGCGGCTTCTGAACCCATGGTATGCAGCCGCCCCACTGTTTTATTGGTTCTGGTTAAAAATCGCGAGTGATCGTGATTGCTCAGTTCATTCATGGCGCTTTGAAGCGAATGGACGTTCATCTTGGCCATGTTGTATGTCATAGATTCTTCGAAGGCCATTGAATTTGAAAGCTTTCCCCCGTCAAAGGACTCGCTGTGCTTCTCCATGCCTGTCAGGAACCAAGTTATGGGTTCCATGAAAGCGTCATAGTTCATGATTGAATCCCACTCGTCTCCCTGCAGCCATCTAGATGGATCCCCATAGTGCTCCGCCAGGATTATTGCGTTGGGGTTAGCCTCTTTAACAGCTTTTCTAAAGTCTTTCCAGAACTGGTGGTTGAATTTTTCGCTGCTTCCCAGATCAGCGGCTACATCCAGCCTCCACCCATCGGCGTTTATCGGAGGTGACACCCATTTTTTGCCAATGTTCAGCATGTATTCATACAACTCTGGAGACGTCTCGTAATTTAGCTTCGGATGGTTGTCAAACCCCCACCAGCTGTCGTAGCAATCATTGTTCGGCCAGTTGGAGTCATACCATTTGAAGAAGTTGTGATAAGGGCTGAATTCATCCCTATAAGCGCCGTTCGGGTAACCTTTTCCAGAGTAGAAGCTTTCTTTATCCATCCATTTGTTGAAGGCTCCGCAGTGGTTGAATACTCCGTCCAGTATAACCTTTATTCCGTTTGCGTGAGCCAAGTCTATAAGCCTTGCCAGAACTTGATTGCTTGCAACTAGATTTACTTTATTGGTCGTTCTTGACATGTACATGGTAGCGTATCGATTGTGAAATTTATCGAAATTTAAAGGCTCTCCTTGATCCAGGAGAATCGCGCCGAAGTGCGGATCCACATAATCATAGTCTTGAATGTCGTACTTGTGGTTGCTTGGAGATACAAACACAGGGTTCAGGTATAAAACCTCAACGCCAAGCTCTTTTAAATACTCCATCTTCTTCATTATTCCCTGAAGATCCCCGCCGTAGAAATTGCTGATGTCATCGTTTGCTACAGGCTGATCCCATTTGTCAATATGCTTGGCGGCTCTTCCGAGGTATGCGTATTCGTTGTTTACTACATCATTTGCTGTGTTGCCGTTGAAGAACCGGTCGATGTATATCTGATACATGACGGCTCCCCTAGCCCATTCAGGCGTTTTGTAATCCGGAATTATGGCGAAGTGATACGCTGGATCAGCGTCATTGTATACGCCGCGCTTATTGTAGTAGTATCTGCGGGTATATTTCTCCACAGAAAAATAGTAAGTGACCTTAGTTGATATTGCGGTTATGGTAGCTGTATAGTAATCAAACACGCCGCTTGAGGACGTCTTCTCCATTCTTATCACTAAATTTTCCTTTGCAGGATCATGGTAGACTGCGCTGTCCTTCACAGGCGCAGGCCCTACAAGATGAAGGAAGGCCGCATCAATATTTCCGCGCCCTGCGCGAAGAGTGACGGTTACGTTCTCGCCCGCTTTCGGTTCGCATGGACAGACGAAGTTTTCCGTCTCGTCGCTGAATATGGCTTGCATATTGATGTATGATCTATTGCGCCCCACATATAAAACCGTTTTTTCAAATTTATCCAAGAAAGTGTAAGGAATACCCATCATTTAGACCATCCCCGCATCTAATTAATATGAAGCCGATTTTAAATCTATATAAAAGATCCTTAGATCTCAGAAATCAATGTCAGATATACCGCTTTCATCAAATGTTACTTTTTCGGAGCTTGATTATCCATTGAATGGCGCGAAATGCCGAAATCGGCATTTTGCACTCGCTATATTATCAAGCTCCAAAAAAAGTAATTTTATATGAAAAGAGTATATTAAAATACCATTATTGCTAAAATTACCCTTTACTAAAAATCTGTTCAGCATTAAACTTTATGCAAAACTTACCATTAACTCACCTATTATGATAGCCTCAATTTAGAAGCTTATTCAAATCCAGAAAAAAACAGTGCCGTCCAAATCTCCGAGAAGCCGCCAGACTCTTAATTGCGGCGCGCTAGATCAGCGGACGGCTTTCGCCTTCGCTTTGCACAGGCTTTTGACTCCGCGTGATCCTTCCTTTTTATGAAAGAGAGAGCCGCAGAATTGCATGGCTGCCGCAACAAGGCTCAAATAATCCCATCGTCCGCTGGCGCCTGTATATTCTTGGGCAGCGCGGCGCTCAAGGGGCTTGGGGGACAACTCGAGCAGATGCAAGCTCCTGCGCTTCAAACAAACGCCTTCTGATCGTTAAGAGGCGGGTTGTTGACTTCAAGAGAGTTTATGAGTGCCAGGATTTGGCTTGGCGGCATTTCAAACTTCAAGCAGTATAACAGAAATGATGGAAAAAATAAAGGCCTTATATAAAAATATAGTTCTATTATGCCTGAATTGCAAAAACATAATATTCTTTACCGATACAAGTCAAATTGTACCGTTTTTGCAACTTGATCATTCGGTGCTTCAAGTACAGTCCAGCTGCAAAATCGGCGCGCATTGCGGGAAGCGCATGAGGGGGCCTGGATGTCCGACTAGACAGACGCCCAGGCCCCCTTATGCCAATGCGCATAAATTCCAGCTGGATTATGCCGCAGGAAAGCATGCCGATTTGAAATCAAGCCATTTATTTTGGAGTTTGACCGTCCACTGGCGCTGACATTCTTAAATGAGTGAGATCATCGCTCTCAAGTTGCGAAATGCCGATATCAGTCGCGATCGCTTTACTCTCAAGCCCCAAAATAGGCAGCGTCAAATGCAAATCAGTATAGGCAATCCAGCTGCTAATTTAGCTTTCATAAGCAGAATCCGCATATCTGCCTTCGAAAGCTCTTCATAGGACAGAGTCCTCTTCTTGCCGCTAAATCACAGTGCAATCAAGGGTTCTCGGGCTTATCCAAAAAACGCATAAGCTTTATAAGCCAATAAATCGCTTGGCTGGCTTGAGACGCAAGGCGTCAGGCTAGACAATATAAATTTAGGATTTCACCAGGCTCTTTCCGGCTCCAGCCGCGTTCCAGGGCAGAGGCATGCAAATCCCTGGCAAGACAGCCGCAATTGCGCGTAAAACATAATTCAGACCGATCAGTCGGTGTTTGCTTAACAATAATTTTATATCCAGATCAACTTGACTAGAACCATGCTATAATGCTGTACCGATTTTCATTCAATGATCCTTTTTTGGAGCGTTATTATCCATTTAGTGGTGAGAAATGCCGTTATCAGCATTTTGCACTCGCTGTATAATCAACAAAAAAGGCAGTTTAGTACGAAAATACATTTTATGGGCATTTGTCCATGCCTCAAACACACAAATGGCTTAATGTTTTCATCCTTAGCGGTGAAGCGAAGCTTCATAGGGGTTTATATGAAAAGCAGTATAGCTAGGCCAAAAAGCACACGCAACATCATGCGGCTCATTGCCATCAGGTAAAAAGGAGTGATCAAAGAATGCCAAAACTGACAACAACCGTAAACATACAAGACGCTAAAGCAAATCTCTCAAAACTCATAAGAGACATGAACTCAGGCAACAAGAGCATCGTCTCCAACCGGGGGAGCCCAGTTGCACGCCTTGAGCCTGTCGCAAATTCAAGGTTGCGCCCGCTTGGCTTTGCTAAGGGCTGCTTCCCTCCGGGCTTTTTCGATAGCCTGCCGGAAGAGGAGTTGCTCATGTGGGATCTGCAGAAGGATACCTGTTGGACACATGCGTTTTTCTTTGGGCTGTTGGCAAGTTGAGCGAACCTGGCCAATGGGCAGTGGCAATTCGCTGTTCTGGTTCCAGCAGCTTATGTCATTTCTTGATCCGTCATAATGTTTTGCGATCGTTATATACTCGCTTGCCCAAGCGTTAAGTTCGCTCTGTGAAAGTCGAGCTGTTCCGTAGGCAACTCCGCCGTATTCGCTCTGTGCTCCACTGCACGCCATAGCCAGCGCGAGCTTGAATGACAGCGGCGACACGCAGGAGTTAGCGCCGCCATCCACGAGCAATCCGTCCATTAAACTGTTGAATGCCATATACAACTTTTCGTCAAATGTTCCTTTTTTGGAGCTTGATTAACCATTGAATGGCGCGAAATACCGAAATCGGCATTTTGCACTCGCTGTATAATAAAGCTCCAAAAAAGGTAATTTTATATGAAAAGCAGTATATCAAGAGCGAGCGGCGGCGGTGTGCATGCCGTTTTCACTGCATTGCCTTGCGAAGCTGCAGGCTGGTCAGTCGCGGCCGGCGGCGCCTTCGCGGTAATAGCGCAGGCCAAAGGAGTGAGCAAACACACAAGTAATAGATATAGGTTTTTAGTCATCATTCCTCCGTTTTATTGGCTGTTCTTCGGGAAAAGACCCAAACCTCCGGCTACTTTCAGTTCACCGTCAAAATCCATTTCGCCTCGAAGAAACGCGCCGTTGAGTTTCGCGATTGCGGCGTATTCCGAACCGTTTATGCCATTTTCGCCGAATGAAACCTTGAACAGATACGCATCCGCTCCGCGTACAACGGTCAGCGAATCAAACTCTACGCTGAACTTGCGGAATCCAGAATTGAGATACGAGATATTCACTTGATTTTCCGCTTCCTCAACCGAATGGATTGGCTGTTCTGTGAACTCAGTGTCAGGCTCAGGATATAAAGCTCGAACATCGTCGAGCAGTTCAGAAAATGATTTGCCGTCGTATTTATTAAACTCTGAAAAGCGAGAGTGTGTAACGATTTTGCTTTCACTGGTCAGTTCAAACAGTACGTCAAGGTCGCCGACAACTTCATACGCGCCCCAATACTGATTGAATTTGAGCGGCAAGAGATACGCGCCGCCTGCCCTGAGCAAGTTATTCGGCTCGTCCATCGTACAGCCGCCAATCAGCTTTTGGCGAACAAGAACTCTGCTGCCCGTTGAAACCGTGCGGTCGTCCCACTCATGGGTTATGATGAAATCGCCGATAGTTTCTGCATATTCGGCAATAGAAGTCTGCATATTGTTCTCATCCTGCGCCGTTTCGTGTACCTTTGGAACAACTGCCCATGCGTCGGCATATGCGGCAATGTCTCCAAGTGTTTGAAATACTAATCTGTCTACGGCGACTCCACCGTTAGCCTGTTCGTCGAGAACGAAATCATCAGCGGGCAGACCTCGCCACTCATCGGGGGAAATGTAACACGCGGCAGATTCATTTGCACTGTCCAATGTCAGGTTCGGTGAGGTCAGAGCAGACGCGCCGCCCGTGTTGCCGTTCATTTTCATAAGTTGCGGCACGGCAGTCGCCACAGCTATCACAAGGCAAGCCGCAATAGGCATCGCCCATTTCAGCCACGGCGCGAATGTTGCCGTTGCTCTCCGAACCTGCTCTTTCGGAGCGGCTCGCTCTATGAGCTCCTCATCAATCCCGCCGATTGCGCAAAGAATTTTGTCGTTTTTCATAATAGACCCTCGCTTTCAAGCTTTTCTTTTAACCGTACCCGCATACGAAACATCAGCGATGTGATCTTGCTTTCACTGTGTCTATATTCTACGGAGATTTCTTTAACGGACATGAGATACCAGTACCGCTTGATGAAAATATCGGCGTTTTCTGACGGTTCAGAGCGCAGGAAATCATTGATTGCGCGGGTAATCTCGCCGTTGTCATTAGAAATCTCTGGCGCGGGAATTTCAGCGAGTTCATCTAAGGCAATCTCCATTTCACCGTTGCCGCGCTTTTGCGAGTGCGCCGCTGCATAGCGATCAAGCGCAATATTTCGCGTGATTTTGCCCAAGAAGGCACGGAGTTTCGTCGGCTTTGCTGGCGGTATCGCATTCCAAGCCCGCAGCCACGTTTCATTGACGCACTCGTCGGCGTCGTCTCTGTTTCGCAGTATGTTGCTGGCAATCTTGCGGCAGTATGCGCCGAAGATGTTTCCGCACTCTGTCAAGGCATCCTCCGATCGCTGCCAAAATAAACTGACTATCGCATTATCGTCCATAGTAAACCTCCACCAACTGCATATTTCCCTCATCACTTATATAGACGGGAAATTTCGTCGGGTATTGCGCTGATTGAATAAATGTTTTCCAGCTTTTTATATCTCTTGTTGATATGCCGAATTTCGACAAGTCAGTGAGCGGCATTGGATGGGGGATGTCCGCCCAGTTTTTAGAATGCAAGCTGGATGGACAGGTAAATCGCTTGATAAAAATCGACGGATAGTTCCCATCCAGTAAAATATGTCCTGCCTGCGGCGCGAAAAAGAGCGGGCCGGCCTTGTTGAAGCGGACGTATACCTGCGTCTGCAGCCATGTCCTTGACAGGGACGCAGACGCCGCCTTGAACATCAAAAAGAAGCTTTGGTCATGTTGAAAGCGGCCTAAGAATGGAAAAAACAACCGTGGGACGCACGGGGCTGGCTCGTGGAATTCCCGCGCTCAACAGCGCATAGCGCGAGACGCCCCCGCCTCAAGCGCTTTTCGAGCGTATGCGCTGTTGAGCGCTAGGCTGTAGGAGCATGTCACTCGAATTCCTCAACCGCTTTCGTACCAACCCCTATCATGCTGATGTGCGCTTCACCGCCAAGGATGAAAGCAACCGAATATAGCAGTCGAATGCATCAGCGATTGCCGAAGCTTCGTCTGAATTCATTTGACAGCATCAGCGCTTGATGGGTGGTTTTATCAAGCCCTGCAGTTTCTTTAGTACTAATTGCCTATTTTAGCTTGACTGTACAACGTGAAAATCATCTTGAGCTCAGTTATGCGGGAGTATTTGATATGCCAATTTTCATCAAACGTTCTTTTTTGGAGCTTGATTATCCCCGCAAACGCCAGTCTGATTCCGTCCGCATCCGGCATATAAGGAGGTTTGAATGGGCATGAGGGGGCGCTAACCTAAGCAAATAATCACGCGCAAAAAAGCTTGTTTAAATCGCATTTTTTGGGCAGCATTGAAAAAATAGAGTCAACCTGAGCAATATGGCATGCATTAGATTCTGCCATTGAAACTAATGCGCCAATTGAGCTGGAGTTGCCCTATGAATCCTATTATAGTCGATATTTACCGCCGATTTTCAGACTTCCAAATTCGGCGCATCGCAACGATTGCCGTGTCGATGGAGAAAAAAGGCTCCTCCGCCAAAATTTCCGGAGCTGCCGTCAGGCAGATTTGAAATGCCATGGATGAAAGCGTCGAGATTGTCGGCGACATTCATGCCCTGCTTGCAGCTAAACGTCAAAGATGGCGCAATGTCTTGCCGCCGGTTATGGACGAGAGCTGCGCTTTTAGTCAGGAGTGCCAGCCGTCCGGCAAGCTAAGCCTTGAAGATTTGCGGAGCCTTGCAATCAAATGCCGGCTGATGCCGTACATCCAGCATATGAGGGAGCTTGAATGATAAAAAGAGACCTCTGTCGAGGTCTCTTTTTATCATTCAAGCTCCCTAGAACGTAAACATTCCATCCTTAAATACCGTAAACTCCGTCCCGTCCTCCGAAACGCCGATGATGCTCAGGTCATCGGTACCTATCATAAAGTCCACATGCAATAGCGAGTTATTTACCCCCAGCTTCTCAAGCTCCTCTTCACTCAATCCTTGAGTTCCATCCAAGCAAGAAGGATATGCCTTTCCAAGCGCCAGGTGACAAGATGCGTTCTCGTCAAAGAGCGTCTCATAGAAGAGAATGCCCATACGGGTTATGGGTGAGTCGGCCGGAACCAGGGCAATCTCGCCAAGGCGCCTCGAGCCGGGATCGTTGTCCAGAATGCTCTCGAGAATATCCTGATTTTTCTCCGCTTTGAAAGAGACGGCTTCCCCATCCTTGAAAGTGAGTTCGAAGTTTTCTATGAGCTTGCCATTATAAGCAAGCGGCATGGAGCTGACTACCCTTCCATTAGCGCCGAACCTATGCGGCAGGGTGAATATCTCCTCTGTAGGAATATTTGGATTGAAGGTAATTCCATTAACGTCCTTCTCGCTCCCGCCAAGCCAAATATGCCCTTTGGGGAGTTCCACGATGAAATCCGTCCCCAAGGAGTTCTTGTATTTTAGTGACTTGAACTTTTTCTCGTTCAGGACTTTCGATCTTTTTTTAAAGTTGCGGTTGTGCCTTTCCCATTCCGCCACAGGATCATTCGCGTTGACCCTAGCCGCTTCGGCTATGGCGTTCCAAAGCTTTTCCACCGCCTCTTCAGGGCTTTCTCCCGGGAAGACCTTCACAGCCCACTCAGGGGATGGCGCAGCTATGATGGACCAGCGGAACTTATTTGAAATGAGGTTCGTTGAATGCTGCTTTAAAGCCTTGCTTCTGGAATTCATCCACTTCCTGATCCTATCTGGATCCGCATCGCCGAGCATGTCGGGATCCTCAGACAACAAGGTCAGATAAACCGTCTTCTTCGCGTCATAGTGCTCGAACAGCTTGATCTGCCAATCCGGAAACGCGCCAATCACCGAGTCGTCCGCCTTGTCGAACCACATCTTGGTGCAGACGCTGTCTGACCAGCGCACAAGCACGTCTATTGCGCCAGCCTCATAAGCGCTCTCAACTATCATCCTAGCCAGCGGGGCGTTGTGTACGTCAGCAGCCAATACAACGGTGTCTCCAGGCTCCACGCGCCCTCCAGCCTTTACAAAGAGCTCTGCATACTTCTTCTTATCCATTTTTCCCTCCAATAGGGAGCAGCGAAAAACGGCGTGATCTTGAGTCCGTCTTTTGCAAAGACCTTCGGCATCAAAAAAGACGCGCATATTTTTCTTCGTTCCCAGGATAGTATATGCGGCCTCCAGCGTTAAAAACCTCAGATTCGCTTCGCCTCGCGAAGCGGCGCCTCTTTGGCTTCAAAGGCTGGGCAGATCCGCCCGGCGCAGTCTCTGCGCCTCCGACAATAGTTTAGCTCTAAATGGCCAGAACCGCAACATTGATGCGTCGATTTTCTGAGTCATCCTTTCAACTCCTTCTGGAAATGACATATTCCCGCCGCCTAAAGAAGCAGGGAGCGCAATGCGCCTATGCGCAAGCATCAAATACACTGCTTTTCATATAAACCCCTATGAAGCTTCGCTTCACCACTAAGGATGAAAATATTAAGTCGTTTATGTGTTTGAGGCATGGACGAAAGTCCATAAAATGTATTTTCGTACTAAACTGCCTTTTTTGGAGCTTGATTGTATAGCTATAAAACCGGCCGATTCCTATACGGATAGGCGCGTAACTGAAATGCTCTATGCAATATTCACCCTTTATTCTCAGTGCACTGGTTAACTCTTCGCCAGCAGACATAAACTTCACTTTCATTCTGACATCTGATATAATACTATTAGTTGAGCGTGTTGCCTTGCCGATAATGCAATGATTCATTGTTCTCACAAAAAGCATAGTGCTGTTTCAGCATTGGCGGAAGCCAGCGCATTCGAGACCCTGCAGATTAATCGCTCCTCCCTAAAGAAACGGACGGCTTCCCGGCAATCAAAGGTTAAATTGACTTTTCTGCTTAAAAGAGAGATTATTTAAGTATGCCCAGAAGGCAAAGGGCTGAAAGAGCGTTGGGGGGGAGAAAATGGTCGACGGCTACAGCCGCTTGATAGATTATCTGCGCATCTCCATCACAGATCGCTGCAACCTCAGATGCCGGTACTGCATGCCCAATGATTTGGATCTAATCCCTCACAGCCAAATACTCCGCTATGAGGAGATTCTCCGCATCTGCGCAATCAGCGCAAATCTCGGAATCCGCCGCATAAAAGTCACTGGGGGAGAGCCTCTGGTTCGAAAAGGATGCCTTGGATTTCTAAAAAGATTGAAGGCAGTTGACGGAATAGAGAGCATTTCAATAACCACAAACGGCATATTGCTAGAACCGTGCGTTCAGGCTATTTCTGAAATGGGATTGGACTGCGTGAATATCAGCCTGGATACGCTTAATCCAGCAGTCTTCGCAGAACTTTCCGGAATGGACGCCCTTAATCTGGTTTTGAATTCGCTGCATGCGGCGCTCCGCGCCGGCCTTAGGGTCAAGGTGAACTGCGTTTTGATGCGGGGAATAAATGACGGGGAAATTCTTGCTATTGCGGAGCTGGCGGAAAAATACCCTGTGGACGTGAGATTCATCGAGCTCATGCCTTCTGAATTTGGACAAGAATTTATTCGATTCTCTGGAGATGAGGCTTTATCTATAATTGCGCATAGGTTTCCCGGGCTAAAGCCTGAAAGTTCCTTTCACGGAAGCGGTCCGGCGAAATATTTCACATCTCCGGAGCTTCTAGGCAGCATAGGTTTTATTGACGCTATAGGAAACTGCTTCTGCGAAGGCTGCAATCGCATCAGGCTTACAAGCGCAGGGTTTCTAAAGCTATGCCTATCCCATGGGGACGGGCTGGATTTGCGCGCCATGCTTCGAAGCGGAGCGACGGACATTGAAATGGAAAGAGCGATTGAAGAGGCTGTGCGGTGGAAGCCTAAGAGGCATATATTTAACGAAGCTCAATCCGTTTACATGAGGATGTCTCAGATTGGCGGATAAACAGCCAACAATGCTGACACGCATCTGAAGCTATACTGATTTGCACTGAAAAGTTCCGATTTTGAGGTCTGATTATACAATGAGCGCGAAATGCCGATATCAATCGCGCCTTGAAAGTGGATGAGCCAACCCCAAAATCTGTACATTTGACTGCAAATCAGCGCGCCTATTTCAAAGCTTGATTAATCACCGTGAAATTGGACAGTCTAACTCCAAATATATGCATATTACCTCAAAGGCTTTTTAGGAGAATTCATGAAAATTGAAGCTGGAATCATTAAAGCCGTTTGCCTAAGCGAGAAAAGGGGAACAGCGAAGATTAACTGCGGCAAGGCTCTGCTTAGAGCAGACTGGGGCATCGAAGGCGATGCTCATGCCGGAAATTGGCATAGACAGGTAAGCCTGCTTTCATATGACAAAATTCAGGATTTCATAATGCAGGGCGCAAATGTGAATTTCGGGGATTTCGGCGAAAACATCGTGGCTGAGAGCATAGACTTCAGATCACTTCCCGTGGGGACAAGGCTTGTCTGCGGACAAGCTGAAATGGAGATTACTCAGATCGGCAAAACATGCCATAGCCACTGCGCAATCTACCGGCAGATAGGCGATTGCATAATGCCCCGCGAAGGGGTTTTCGCCCGCGTTTTAAGAAGCGGCGCAGTTTCCGTAGGAGATGCCATCCTTATATGCGGATAATTATGAAAAAACCGGAAGCAACGCTTCCGGTTTTTTTGTTAAAGCTTCGTCATCCCGGGCGCATTTTCAAGAATGCCTGTTGCATTCTGCTGATGCCTCCGAAAAAAACACTTCGGTTAATCCATGGCGGCTTTCCAAAAAAACACGCCATCACGGGGAGCATCCTTGATCAGCAGCGCCCCGGCAGATATACTGCTTTTCATATGAACTGCCTGTGAATTTGACTGCGCGTCGGTATAAAGCCTTGAAAAGGCGAGGGCATGTATGTTAAACTGCATCTAAGCATTTCTGGCGAAAATCAAGGAGTCATTGCCGCTGCGCCCATTAAGCGGCAGACATGGGATTACTATGCCTTAATGGGCTTGCATGCAGATTAGGCGCCTGCCATTTGACGCAAGACGCGCCTTGGTCAAGCAGGAACCGCTTGGGTGTAATTTTTTCAGGGAAGCCAAAAAAGAACATCCTAAAGTCCAACGGCGCGACTCGCCTGAAAATAAAGAAGGGAAACTCAGCATCTATAAGTTGCCTATAAGCTTATTCAGGGAAGGAAGATGCCGCTTTGCAGGATTGCTAAAAATGCCAGATTCCACAGGCTTCTAAGCTTATTGGCAGTGAAATCCGCTGGAGCTTGGTTATCCGCCCTCATGCCTTGCAGTCAAGCTCCAAAATCTGGACTTTCCTATGCGCATCAATATGCTTGTAAGCTGAGCTTAGAAAAATCAAAAAGTTAAGAGGCTTGTTTTATGAAACTCGTTAGAACGGAAGAAGCAGTTGGGCAGGTTTTATGCCATGACATCACTCAGATTCTAAAGGGAGCGTCAAAAGCCGCTTTGTTCCGGAAAGGCCATGTTATTTCTCAAGATGACATCCCTGCTCTTTTAAACCTGGGCAAGGATCATATTTATGCTTGGGAAATCAGCGATAATATGCTCCATGAAGATGACGCAGCAGAAATTCTCCGCACTCTCTGCCAGTCGGAGCATATGAGCGCATCCGCCCCAAAGGAAGGCAAGATCGAACTCTTCGCTGATATGGACGGCCTCCTTATAATTGATAGGAAGCGCTTGCAAGCTGTTAACAGCTTGGGGCAAATCGCAATTGCCTGCCGCTTGTCAGGCTTCCCTGTAAAAAAAGGCGACAAGCTATGCGGCATGCGCGTCATCCCGCTTGCAATTGAAAGAGAAAGGATGGCTCAAGCTGAAGAAGTCGCTGGAAGAGAGCCTCTTCTCAAGATCCTGCCTATAAAAGCAAAGAAATACGGTCTGGCTGTTACAGGAAACGAAGTGTATTTCAACCGCATCAAAGACGAGTTTACCCCGGTTGTTGAAGAAAAGCTGGCAGAATACGGCTGCGAAATGATGTTCCGCGAAGTGCTGAGCGATGACAGCGCAAAGATTACAGCAGCAATAAACTCCATGCTTGATTCAGGAGCAGAGATGGTGCTGTGCACCGGAGGCATGAGCGTAGATCCTGATGACAAAACGCCCCTAGCTATAAAGAGCGCAGGCGCCCGCATTGTGAGCTACGGCGCCCCAGTGCTTCCCGGATCTATGTTTCTATTTGCGTATTCGGCTGACGGTCGCCCCATCTGCGGTTTGCCGGGCTGCGTTATGTATTCCGGCAGAACGATTTTCGATTTGGCCCTTCCCTTTATTCTAGCTGATATGCCAGTCACGCCTGAATGGCTGGCCGGCTTGGGAAATGGAGGCTTGTGCTTAAACTGCGAAACATGCCATTTTCCAAATTGCATGTTCGGCAAAGGAGTATGATTTTGCCATTGTCTTAGGCTGCAGGTTTTTTAGGGTCTTTAAACTTAGTTGGGCAAAAAGCAAGAATGCACATGTAAGAACATTATAAAATCAGCATTTGAGTCATTGGACGCAGGGCAGTGCCCGCTAGAGTTTAAAGACCCGTTTTTTATACTGATGCGCAATCAACTGCGTCTGCTTTGGAGCAGGATTATCCATTCGCATTGCATAATTCGGCGCTAAAACCGGAGCTTTTCAATGCGCATCAGTATAGCGCGGGATAATGAAACCTCTCTCTTTGAAAAAATGAAGAAATTTTAGGGCATATGGCGTAAAGCCGCCATTTTGCTTGAATTTGCGAATAGCAAAGGAGATTGACTATGAGAAAGTTCTTTTCCATGCTTCTGGTAATTGCCATGCTTGCGGGCATAGCAGCATGCTCATCGAATAATGCCGAAACACTTCCAGCTGAAATCCAGGGTACCGCAGAGGCGGAATCTCCTGCATCAGCTGAACCTAGCTCTGAAACTGCAGTCGCACCTACATCCGATCCTGAAGAGAAGATCGAGCTTATTGTGTTTGCAGCTGCCTCCATGACGGAAACCCTGGAGCAGATTGCTTTGGACTATAAAGATATAGCTCCGAGTGTAACTCTGATATTTAACTTCGATTCTTCAGGCACCTTAAAAACGCAAATTCAGGAAGGCGCAGAGTGCGACTTTTTCATATCTGCAGGTCAAAAGCAAATGGATCAGCTGGATATATCAGCAGATCCTGCTGTCAATACTGAAAATCTGGATTTCGTGCTTGATGGTTCACGCCAGGATCTTTTGGAAAACAAAGTGACCCTTTGCGTGCCTGAAGGCAATCCAGGCTCAATATTAAACTTTGATGATTTGGCCGTTAAGCTGGAAAACGATGATATACTTCTTGCTATGGGTAACAGCGATGTCCCTGTAGGCCAGTACACGCAGAAAATACTGGCTTACTATAACCTGGATGAAGAATCTCTTGCAAACAGCGGCAAAATAACTTATGGATCAAATGTTAAGGAAGTTACCTCTCAGATTTCAGAATCCAGCGTCACATGCGGAGTCGTGTACTGCACCGACGCATTCAGCGCGAGTTTGGAAATCGTAGACTATGCCACAGCTGAAATGTGCGGGAAGATCATTTATCCAGCTGCGATACTCAACATCTCTAAAAACTCTGAAGAAGCCCAAAAATTTATGGACTACCTGAAAACTGACGAAGCAATGGCTGTATTCGAAAAAGTTGGATTTACCAAAGCCTGATAATCGCATTTCAATAATCACCTGAAGTTATGCCAATGTTTAATCGCATATGTCGATTTTACACTGAAAACCATCAAAATGATGCGCATTGGCATAAATCGCCTACCTTCCCGTGCGGGCATAGCTTTAGAAGGGGTTGAGCCTTTGGACTGGTATCCTCTTTGGAACTCATTGCGCATTGCTGGAATAAGCTGCGCATTAGTGTTTTTCTTAGGAATCCTTGCGGCGTATTACGCCGCAAGGCTGCCCCGCATAATTAAGGGGTTTCTGGATGTGGCGCTGACATTGCCTCTGGTTCTGCCTCCCACTGTAGTGGGATTCTTTCTGCTTCTCCTTCTGGGCGTTAAGAGGCCCGTCGGAAGCTTTCTGCTCCAGTTTGGAATTAAGTTTGTCATGACATGGCAAGGCGGAGTCGCAGCCGCGATGGTTGTAGCCTTTCCTCTCATGTACAGGACAGCTCGCGGCGCATTCGAAAGTTTTGAAGAAACGCTGGCTTATTCTGGCCAAACACTCGGACTTCCTAATTCATACATCTTCTGGCGCATTCGACTGCCCTTCTGCAAGCAGGGCATTCTGGCAGGCGCTGTGCTGGCGTTTGCGCGTGCTTTGGGCGAATACGGCGCAACAAGCATGCTAACCGGCTATATTCCTGGAAGAACCGCGACCATTTCAACTACAGTGTACCAGCTATGGCGCATAGGAAACGATTCCGAGGCGGTTAGATGGGTTCTCGTAAACCTTGCCATTTCAACTATTGTGCTGCTTGCAGTTAATATGCTGGAGCAAAATAATCTCAGGAGGACGCGCTGATGCTTTCAGTTGATATAGCTAAAAAACTCGGATCATTCGCCCTAAACGCCTCCTTTGAGGCGGATGCGGGCGTAACGGGCATTCTTGGAGCTTCAGGTTCAGGAAAAAGCATGACTCTAAGATGCATAGCCGGCATTGAAAAGCCTGATAGGGGAAAAATCGCACTGGATGGGATTACGCTTTTTGACAGCGAAAAGAAGATCAACCTCACGCCTCAAAAGCGCCAAGTAGGATATCTCTTTCAGAATTACGCCCTCTTTCCATCAATGACAGTCAAGAAAAACATACTATGCGGCATGTACCATGAAAAAGATAAAGAAGTCCGGCAGAAAGCACTGGAAGAAGCAATATCACTGCTTCAACTCGATGGCCTGGAAAATCACCGGCCGTCGCAACTTTCGGGCGGGCAGGCCCAACGAGTCGCGTTGGCAAGAATTCTGGTCAACAAACCGCGCCTGTTGATGCTGGATGAACCTTTTTCAGCCCTTGACTCCCATCTTCGCGGTCAGCTTCAGATTCAAATGAAAAAGATATTAGAGCAATATGGAGGCGCAGTGCTGTTGGTAACTCATAGCCGCAATGAAGCCTATCATTTGTGCCAGCAGATAGCTCTTATGGAAGCGGGAAGCATTTCGCCTCCAAGCCCTACGAAAGCTCTTTTCTCCGATCCCCTGACAATTTCCGGAGCCATTATGACTGGTTGCAAGAACATATCCTCCGCTGTGAAAACAAGCGATCATGAAGTAGAAGTTCCAGATTGGGGAGTGCGCCTTCAAACAGCGCAAACCGTAAAGGATGATGTTTGCGCCGTCGGAATACGCGCCCATTATTTTGGAGCAAAAGCGACAAAGAATCGTTTTCCGGTTTTTATGACTGATGAAATGGAAGAGCCTTTTGAGTGGATAATAAGATTTCGATTTCAAAACCAGAAAAAAAACTCACCAGACGTCTGGTGGCGTTTGTCTAAAGATCGCAGGCTTCAGCAGATGCCTGACATGTTGGGAGTCTCGCCGTCCAACGTGATGCTGCTTTACCCCAGGCCAGAAAAAGCAACTGAATGTCTAGCCTTTGATCCCAATTAACTCCTAATGTGCATTTTGAAAAATCACAAAATATCTAACAATGTAAACGTGACTTTTAAAATTAGACTTTGAATTAGTTGTGAAATGTGTATATCAATCCAAGCAGGAAAGTCTGAATTTTAGTTGCAATTCAGTTCAATATACTTTAAAAGCATAGACTATTGAAAATATTTCTGC
>JAISZB010000345.1 GCA_031269465.1 Clostridiales bacterium
AAAGGCTTTATTTTTGGGAGGCGATCAAGCGGAAGCTTTGATGTCCGCACGTTGGACGGAACAAAGCTGTCTGCGGGAATCAGCTGTAAGAAGCTCAAGCCTCTGGAGAAGCGAAAAGCAACGCTAACAGAAAGAAGCATGCGGCTTCCTCATCATGCCTAAAGGCAGGGGTATCCGCCGCATAACAACTGTGATGAAACTGTCTATTTTCATATGAATGTGGAAAGTGAATCCTATTCGTCTCAAATTATACTGATTTTCATAGAAACTACTGTTTTTGGAGCTTGATTATACAGCGATTGCAAAATGCTGATATCAATCGCACCACTTAATGGACAGTCAAGCTCAAAAGGAACATTTGATGAAAATCGGCATAGCATACAATTCGCTCGCTGAATCTGAACTTTCCAATGAGAGTTAGCGTTTTTGTCTTACATATGAAACTTTATGCAACTTGATTTTCAGTGCGAAACCGCTGGATTCTGCTCTTTAAGAATATCAGCCAGTGGCAGGCAAGCTCCAAAACAGTCGCATTCGACTGAAAATCATCGGCATACGTATGGCTGCAAATAAATATATGCTCTTGAGAGGTGACGCTTATGCATGATTTTGACCGGATCATAGACCGAAGAAACACTAATTCCATCAAATACGATTTTGCAGCGAAAAGAGGAATCCCTGAAAGCGCTATGCCCATGTGGGTCGCCGATATGGATTTCAGATCCCCAAAGGAAGTGATTGACGCTCTGGCAAAGGTCGTTGAGCATGGAATATTCGGATACAGCGAACCTGGAGACGATTACTACATTGCTGTATGCGATTGGTTCCGAGAAGGATTTGCCTTTGATGTAAAGCCGGACTGGACGGTGGCGGCGCCAGGGGTGGTTTTTGCGCTGAACATGGCGATACAAGCCTTCACTGAGCATGGAGATTCTGTAATCATTCAAAGTCCGGTTTACTATCCGTTCGGGCATTCTGTCCGAGATAATGGCCGGAGGCTGATAGAAAGCAGCCTTGCTTTAAAGGAAGGCAAGTATGAAATGGATTTTGACGATTTCGAAGAGAAAGTCAAAAAGAGCGGGGCGAAGCTTTTTATCCTTTGCAGCCCCCACAACCCGGTTGGCAGGGTATGGACAGAAAAAGAGCTTGCATGCGTAGGCGATATATGCATGAACTACGATGTCATCGTGGTTTCTGACGAGATACACTGCGACTTCGCGCATCCGGGGCATAAGCACCAGATCTTTGGGTCTATTAAGGATGAATTCCTAGCCCGGAGCATAACATGCACAGCCCCAAGCAAAACATTCAATCTGCCGGGACTGCATAATGCCAATGTATTTATAGCTGACAAGAATCTTAGGAGAAAGTACGAAAATACAATCCGAGCTACAGGATTGAGCCAGCCCAATGCCTTGGGGTTTGTTGCGGGAATGGCCGCATACAGGCATGGAAGGCCTTGGCTTTATGAGCTGAAGGCTTACATTCAGGAGAACCTCTCATTCGCCAGAGATTTCATCGCAAAGAGAATTCCCAGCGTTAAACTTATTGAGCCGGAAGGGACATACCTTATCTGGCTGGATTTCAGGGAACTCGCCAAAACCGACGAAGAGGTTGAAAATATTGTTTTGCGCAAAGCAGGTCTTTGGCTGGATTTGGGAGGCATTTTCGGCAAGGAGGGGCATGGTTTTGCCAGGATGAACATAGCTTGCCCGAAAGAGATAGTGCGGCAGGCGCTGGTCAAGCTGGAGGCGGCTGTGAGCATGCTGTAGATTCATATATTGATTAGCGCTGAAAACCGCCTATTTTGGAACTCGACTGTACTGCGAGCGCGAAATGCCGATATCAATCGCGTCGCCCAATGGATGATCAAGCTCCAAAATAGGCACTTTAATATGCAAATCAGTATAAATGGCTTCTTGACTTTGGGGCGCTTGCCGTTTGAGGCGCAAATTTGCCAGGAGCCTTAATGCGGAGGAATCTGGATTCTCATTGCAATTCATACTCTGCCTTGGACAAGATAGTAAAGTATAGCTATATATTCTCTGAAATAGTTATTTGGCAGCAAAAAGAAAGGTCTTGTGGAGCAGGCCAGGGTTTGGGCGTCCAAACCCGCTTTTTTGGCGCTTCTCGATGCGCGCAGGACGTGGAAATTATTGGTTACAAAAACTACCGTGTAGTCTGTTCCAAGCTTCTCGTCCAACAATTCTTTCGAGAATAGGAAATTCTCATGCGTACTGGTTGATGCCTCTTCGAGAACAATGTTTTCTTCAGGAACTCCGTTTTCAATCAGATAATTTGCCATGGCGCGGGCTTCAGTCATAGTTTCTCCGGGGCCTTGGCCGCCTGAGACTACATATGTTGCGCCAGCATTGCCTTTAGCGTATTCAAGAGCCTTTTTGAGCCTTAATTCAAGCGGAGTGCTGAGGCGATCGCCAATGAGGCCTCCACCCAGGACTATAATGACATCTCTATTGCTGTCTGGGATTTTTATGCTCTGGACATGAGTGGCTATTACAAAGGCCAGGAAAGACGCAAGCCCTGCAGAGATGATGATGCCTGCCGCTATGCCGGCAAAGTGGCCGGCTTTGGTTCGAAGAAACGCTCTGATATGATCTTCCATCCCAAAGTATGCCAGAATAAAGCAACCCAGCGCGAGAGGCAGGATGCTTCCGATTCCGCGGGGAAGAAAAAGAAGGCAGTATATGCCATTGCCTATGCAGAAGAAGGAGAAGAGAAGAAGCGCTATTTTTCCGGCGCCCCTGATTATGCTTAGTGTTCGCCGCTTCTTGTACAATCTCTTGTCGAAGACAACTGCCTTGACGGTTTTGTCTGGCTTGGGCTTTTCTATGCTTGAGGGCGCAAAGCGCGGCTCTATGTACCGATACTCCTTGATGACAGCTTCGCGGGTCTCTCGGGTCTCCATGTTCATCCAATCACATCCTTTCATTTTAAAGAGTATCTATAGGTGATCGCGCTGACGCGCTGTAGAATGCACTGATTGCGCAGCTTGATTATCCGCTGAGCCTATGCGCAAATCAGAATTAATATGCGCATAGGCATAATTGATTTAAGCGCGGCAATTTTTTGAGTTCTAATAAGCAAAGGAGTTCGTACGAAATTAAGTCTAAATGCTTTGAATGGGGCCTAGCTTATTGCCGCTAATTCTGCACGCTTTTATCTTATCATTAATTCTCTGGCATGTATACCCAAAATGTTGTCGCAGCAGTCAATTTCGCATCTGATAATTTGAGTGTTATCATCAAAAAAACATGCTGATAAACAATAGTAGCCATAATGAATTAAAATGTTCCGACAAATCGCATTTTGAAAAGCCGCTTAGAAAGCAGGCGCCTAGAAGCCAGCTTATTTGCATCCGTCTATTTTAGCTTGGCTCTACGCCGAGAGCGAAATGCAGGCATCGTCATTTCACTCTTTGTATAATCCTAACCCAAAATTGCAATTTTCCGGTGCAAATCAGTACAGGCGCGCCAAGCTATGCCGATTTTCATCAAATGTTCCTTTTTTTGTTGTTTATCCAATGAGTTGTGCCAAATGACGATATCGGCATTTCCTCACTCGCTGTATAATCAAGCTCCAAAAAAGGCAATTTCCTATGAACATTAGTATACATAAAGAGTTGAAGCCAGAAGAAGATGCTAATGTGTTGCAAGAGGAAGCATTGTGGGATATAATATAATGGCGAAACGAGAGAGAAATATGGATTAATTGGCGAAAGCCCGGGACAGATCAGACTGGGTGGATTTTTCGAACGCTCCTTGACTGAAGGCGTTGAAACAAGAAAATCAGCTTCATATACTTCATTTGAGCGTCATAATACTATATCGTCATAAACGTCCTGATAATTTAGAGCATGAAGCTCTAAATTATCAGGACGCTTTAAAGGAGGATTCATTTAGCCTTAAGGCGCTATGCTTCACCTAGGCGCAAGAAAATTCCTTTTTCAGCTGGCTGTACAACTGTGTTGCCGCGTTTAGCGCAATATGCTTTTAGCCTGTAAAATGCTTAATTATAGCCAAATAGGACTGTTGCGCATTTAAGACTGTCTGCACTAGTTCGATTGATTTTGGCATTTCTCGCCTTGAAAGTAGGTAATCGACAATTGACTGCGCATCTGCATATCATGACGCTCAAGCACCCATATTGTTTTTAGCGCCACAAACTCTGAATTTGCTAGAAGCCGCGCCGACGCGCGGAAATAACTGAGTTTTGCTCCATGTGTGAAGACTTGAAAAGAATTCAGCTTAACTGGAAAGGACAGGCTCCTATGAGTAGAGGAAAAAAGGCCGCCAGTTTAGCAGTTGCCCTGAGTATAGCGTTTCTCAGCATTTGGAGCAGATCTCAAAAGGTTGCGCTGGAAGACAGCCAGGTGGATGCGGTTGGAGGTAGCGATTGGCAGGATGCCTCCGAGCATGCGCAGCTTACTCCAGCGGATGAAAAAGCTCATGAATCCGAACTTCCCCTTAAGTACAAAAATCCATCTGCGAGCTTCGAACCCATAAGCGTGAGCGCAAATGCCGAATCTACAGTCGAACTGCTTGCTGACCTGTCTAACATCGAAAACATTTCCAGCTTCCCAAACCTAACGCAGAATCAAAAAGACATGCTGCTAGAGAACCGCTTTGTCGCTACGCCTACAACTGAAGCCCAAATGTTTTACATCTATGAGGAGAATGAGTACAAAGCTGTTCCGAGCTTTGTTACCTCTGATTCGATTCTTCAGCTTTTTCAGATCTTCTATGAGTATTCATTAAGAACTTTGGAAGAAAGTTATCTTATGGAGGATATTTTCAGCCTTACTGACATTATCTTTGAGTCTTTCAAGGATGCTGGCGCCCAGTCAGGCGAAGCAGGCGAAGCTTTGTCACGGGCCTCCGCGTTTTTTGGAGTGGCGGCTTATCTCATGATGGAGGATAAGGACGAGGCAGGCCTGATGCTGGCTGAACTGCCAGAGGAAGCCCTTCTTCTAGCTGAGGCTGAGATAGATCTCATAGAACACGCGGATGCGAATGCAGACTCGCCCTTGACAGGGGCGCAAACCGATTATACCGAGTTCATTCCTAGAGGCCATTATCTTAAAAATGAGGAGACTGGAAGATATTACCAGGTAATGCGTTGGTACTCATGCTCTTCATTTGAAGTAATGGGCTCTGAGGCAGATTTTAAAAACTTGCGATGCGTCATTGCCATAGCTTCCGTTATGCTGGAGAAAGATCTGATTTGGGAATGGGAGAATATTTACAGTTCATCAGCTTTTTTTCTGGGGTCAGAAACAGATCTTACCACCCTGGACATTTGCAGTGAAATTATGACGCTTCTCGCAGTGCCAGCAGATGAGTCTGAAGAAGGGGAGGACTCTGAAAAAGCGCGGGAATCCAAGGCGCCTGGAATAGCGGATAGGCCTGAGGATGCGGGAGAGGGGGATTCTGAGGCGGAGGACGAGTCGATTGCGGAAAAGCCCGGGTTCACGATTCTGGTTGACGATGCCAAGGTTAAAGAGATTGCTGATAATATAGCAAAGCGGTTTCCGGAAGGAGATGTTTGGTACAGTTTTATAGGCAGGCCGACTTCGCCTGATCGGGATATTTTATCAAGGCTGTCTGATCCCCAAAAGCGTCCGATTCCGTCTGGACTGGATTTAGCGGCAGCGCTTGGAAGCGCAACCGCCAGGAAGCATATTGACATGCGCTTGAAGCCGCAGGATTCTTGGCCTGGCTACATAGAAGAATTGGAGGATGCATCATCCTCCTTGAAGGCGATTCCCGCAGACGCTTGGCTCAAAGATATGAAAAGCGGCTGGCTGTGGGCGCTTGCGCCTCTTATAGAAGACAAGGATATAGGAGGCTATCCGTTTTTCATGCAAACTGACGCATGGAATGACAAGTCTCTTTCTGCGGCGCTGGGAGGCTGGACGCAGTTTCAACATGACGCCGCTCTTAGTGAAAAGCCGCCTGCGGCTGAAACTGGGGGGTGGCCGTCCACAGTTTATCCGGGCTATGTGGAGCCTAGCATAGGCGTATATGAAAGGCTTCTCTGGCTTGCGGAGTATATGAGGGAAAATCTAGAGTCCAGAGAGCTTGCGAATGAGGAGTTTATAGAAAAGTGCTCAGAGATGGAAGGAATTTTGGAATTTTTGATAAACTGCTCTCAAATAGAGCTTGCGGGCCAGACTCTCTCAGCCCTTGAGCAGAATAGGATTGCAAAGTATGGAGGAATGATCGAGAAGATTGCAACCACAATAGCTTCAGACGGCCAGGCTGAAAACTGGTACCAGATAGAGCCTGAAACTGATAGGAGGATGGCTTTTATTGCGGAGGTTTTTAGCTCTGACGGCAAGATTCTCTGTGAAGCGGTAGGAAATGCAGCCGAGCTTTTTGCAGTGGTGGAGGTTTATGGCAAGCTCTATCTTACAAGAGGCGCAATATTCGACTATTTTGAAGTTGCGGCCTCATACAGGGTTACAGACGAGCAGTGGCAGATAGCTCTGGAATACTCTTTAGATCAGGATACTGTAGGGGTGTATGTGGATCAAATGTTTCATTACAGGCCAGAGTGGACGGCATCTTTTATCGATACTACAGGAGTTGGAGAGGAGATCCCAAATCCTTCGTATGATTTCTCTTAGGATGCTTCCAAGTTCGGAACACACAAAAGGTTAAAAAAGCGACACTGATTTGAAGGCTTGAACTGCTTGCTTGAATTTGCAGATTGTCGCCGATACAGAAAAAGTTGCGCAGGGGAGCCTAAAACACGATGGACATCATGGATCAGCCAAGCAGGCCGAAGAGGACGTCGCTGGTTTCGCCTGGTGCGCATTATGCATTTATTTTATAAACGCCGTAGATTGAAGGAGGAGATGAAGCTTTTGAAGGAGAAGCGGCTTTCGCCTGCCAGGAAATGCCGGCTTAATGCTGGATTTCCATGTATACCGCTTTTCATCAAATGTTCCTTTTTTGGAGCTTGATTATCCATTAAGTGGTGCGAAATGCCGAACTCGGCATTTTGCACTCGCTGTATAATCAAGCTCCAAAAAAGGTAATTTTATATGAAAAGCAGTATATGTGGCGCCGCATCCGGGATTCATCGGCATGCATTCGATTCAAGAGGGCGGGCTTCGCGCGCCGCGCGTCGAATGCACAGCCAAGGCGGCGGAGATTTTGCCAGAAGGAGAGTTTTTAGAGTGCGCCAGGATGATGCCCGCCGATTCTGCGCGAAATATACTGATTTTCATTCAATGTTTCTTTTTTTGTTGATTATCCATTGAGCAGTGCGAAATGTCGACATCGGCATTTCGCACTCACTGTTGGGAGGTTGAAGGGGGGCGGCGGCTGATCAAATCGAAACTCCAGTTGGAAGCCTTTTCTGCAAGACTGAACTCCCCATAAGGATGGATTCCTGCTCCGCCGCATACATGGCCAGCCTCGCGTCCGCCGAGGGCGAAGGAGATTGCAGAGGAAGGGTGGAACGGCATGTCGGACAATTTCATCCTCCTTCGCAGAATTGGGCGAGCTTCGCCACGGTCGGGGAGATCGAGAGGAAAATCCGCGCCTTCGCAGGTTCGCGAAGGTCATGTCTGATCTCCTCGCTGAAACATCAGATCTGATTTACCTGCATTTTGCTGAGACCAACATGCAGTTTCTCGGGTACACAATCCTCAAGGATTATACAGGATACAGCACCGACATGGAGCTTGACGCAATCTATGGCCATGTAGATCTGGCGATGCTTCTCGGCGGGGTTCAAGTAAAGTACTATGGGCTTGTCGAGCTCAAGTACATAAAATCAGGTGAACTTCAAGAGCCTGAGGGCTCAACTGGGGAAAACATCGAGGACTTGAGGATTGCCTTGATTCAAAGGCAATGGGACAATATCCTGAAAGCTCTCAAGAAATACTCATAGAGCAATGATTTCTCCGAATTGCAGAATGAGTGCAGGCTCAAAAAGTGGATCATCATTTTCAGCATCCATCGGTGCTTGGTCAATCAGGAAATAGATATCAATTGTCCTAGTGTAAAGATGGAGTTGCAGCCTTTTGAGAGGTGGTGGTTCGAAGAGCCGAAGCATTTAAAATCTGAAAGTGCAAAAAGCAGAAAGCAATAACTCTTTGGTAAATGTAAACACTATACCTAAATATGTCATGCCCGCATCCGCGCATTCTTCCTTCAGCCTGTTGTAGAAAGCCCAGCGCATAATTCCCATGAATGCGGCGTCTCTGAAAGATTGTCCTCTTTTAGATTCAACTTAAGCTTGCCAGCGTGGCGCCCATGAAAGCGGCACCCCGGTAGCCGTTGTGGCAATCCTCGCATAATGTGATTAGATTATTCGGAGCGTCGCCTCCGATCTTTCTAGTTTCAATATGATGAACGTTCAAAATGGGATTCTTGCAGCCTTTTCTGCCATGACACACATGCCCATCGCGAAATAAAACATACTCCCTTGCATTCCAGAAACCAAGTTGATCGCCTTGTTGACAGCCTCAACTATTGTTTTAGCTGTCGGCAATATCTTATGTACGTTGGATGCTGTTTTGATATGAGCCTGGATCTTGTTTTCTATAGATGGAGCCAGCCAACCCTTATGTTTCGAGCGGACGCGAATGCTGAAGCGCTGCTTTCTACAGCGGGTTTTTCTGTTGCGCCTTGCGGTAGGGCGCTATTCAGCTGCGCCTTCAACGCCTGAAAGCTCTTCTTGTCGAAAGCAAATCAACTATATCAGCCCTCAGCTCCGCTTCAGCGCAATGCAATTCTTCTTTCTCCGCAGTCGCGGAAGTTCCTATTGTTTTGCTTCCCGCGTCTACTCCCAGATTTAACGGCTGAGTATAATCCTTGCTTTCATGCAGCAATTGGATTGCAGAAGGCTCAAGCTTTGCAACCTTAGCCATTCCATCCTTTAGCAAATTCCTTGTCTTCCCACGGCGCTTCGTAGGCATAAGAGGCTTGCCGTCCTTGCTCAGAACATAAACCATACATTTTACTCCGAATAAACCTCTATCTCTAGGGTTGGCTGCCCTTCGCCAATGCTGTTCCAAGGTTTTATACGCCTGCGGCACTGCCCCCACCTAGAGGGCTGTTCAGCCGCAGGCCGTAGAGTCCGGAGCTGGAGCAAACGCCCCGGAGCGCCTATATATTCTTGGAGAGCGCAGTCAGTTAAGACTTAGGCTAGCCGATCAGGACTTATTGCTAAGCCCATAGCTTTAGCTATGGGGTGATTGACTCCACCTTGTTCTTTTATGATCTTTTCAAGTAAAAGCTCTATCAATAAGCTTTAGTTTACATCCTAATTATACTGCTGACGATGGATAAAATCAAGTTTTTGGTAAATAATAGGCTATATGAGCATTCAATAGCATTTGTGCAGTCAATTATACTAATTTGCATATGAAAGTTCCGATTATGGGGCTTGACTATATGACGCCTCTATAGACAGCCATGCTCCATAATCGATATCTTTGGATGCAAATCGATATAACTTGAATCTTGCATTAGTTTATTTAGATACAAAAGCTATCCACACGTAAAGCTATACTGCTTTTCATATAAAATTACCTTTTTTGGAGCTTGATTATACAGGCTTCAATGGATAATCAAGCTCCAAAAAAGGAACATTTGATGAAAAGCGGTATAGCGGACATTGGCACTGCGACCCTCGGTTGTGGATGCGCATGCCAAGAACCATTGGTGTTAGTTCATATGGGCGCGCTTAAAGTAAAAGCTTATGCGACATCATTTGCTCTGAAACCTACAAAGATTGTTTGCTGACTGGCTTCAAAAAGACCCTCAAACGCGTTGCGTTTCGCCGTTAATTAGCCTCTGCGTCTCCAGAGTGATTCTCCATTATCGCAGCTTCGTTGGCTGCAAGCGCCAAAAACCCGCTGTATTTGTACTTGCTATACTCCGCCTTTGCGTCACGGACATTGCGCAGGGGGCCTTTGCTGTAATCAGTCTTAGTGATTTCAAGGGTAATGGATGGAATGCTTGCATTGTTGGGGTAATAATCCAGATAGTTCGGCATGTCCTTGTATAGCGCCAAGGGGAGAGCCTCTCCTTCCACTGGCAAGCCCAAAACACCGAACCGCCCCATTTTAAAACCCAGGCTGAGATCCATGACCATCCGGGCGGTCGTTCCGCCTTCACCGCCATTGAAGGCCTCATACGGCGCGAAGCGGTACCCAAGATAATCAACTAGTCTTTGCCCAAACTGATGGTTCGGACCAGTGTCGTCAACTCCATCGATTCGTGTTGAGCGGTAAACAACGCGTCCTTGCTGATGAATGTCTATGTACGCGACTGCGCTGTTTTCTACAGCTATGTACTTGCTGTAAAACCTCATCAGCGCTTGAGTTTCTTTGGCGCACCCAAGAGTTGGCCCCGAATAGTTTGCTGCAGCGGGGCCATTGGGGAAATCCCCGCCTGACTTTGCGACTCCAAGTAGGATGCCGCCGTAACTGACGGGAAAGCTCCTGTTAATGTCTATTCCATTTCCTGCTCCGTATTGGTTGTTTGATTTGATGGGGCTGCCAGTTGCTGCATAGTAGGCGTATCCGTCTGGATTCGCCAGGACGACAGCCGCGAACTTAACGCTGTCCATAAGAGACTGGCGAGCGGCGTCATCTTTTTCTGCTTCTTCCACTTTTTCCTTAAGCATTTGATAGAGCAGATACACTCCGCCGATTTCACGCGCGTGAACGCCTGCGCTCAGCAAAACCGTCTTCTCGGCGGAGCCGACTTCCACGGAGTAGATTTTTCGGCCTTGCATTGTTTCACCGATTTCGTACAGACGCACGTCCTCGTGTTTGGCAAGATCAAACAGCAAGCTTTCCCACTGCGAGTATTCAAACACCTTATCGAATGAAAAAGAGACGCTTGATAAAATCTCCGCATCCTCAGAAAATGCGATTTCTTTCCATGGCTCTCTGAGTGTTGCAATGTAGTCGCTTGGATTCATCCCTGGTGTGATTAGTCTGCCTTTGCCCTTGATTAGCTCTGCTATTTCATTAACGCTAAGCATCGGTTCGTTAACGCCAAGATCCAGATCATCAATGTCAAGATCCTGTTCAGCTACACCATGCTCTGATTCAGTTGCGCTAAGCGTCGGTTCAGCAGCATATTCCATTTCAACATTGTTGACGGTGCTCGATACAGAGGAAAACAGCATCGGCGCCATCGCGGCTAAGACGACAGACATAAAATAAAACATAGTTTATTTCCTTTCTAAAAGCTTCACAAGACCCGCAACCTTAACAACTGCGCTGTATTTTGACTGGTGTTTCAAAGAGCTGGTCTTTCAACCTGACAGGTTAACAATTAGCCTATGATGATGCACAAAATTTGGTTGCTTCTTATTTTGGCATAAAATGTCGATTAACTGCTCTTAATTTAAATTGACATCTGTTGGCTTCAATTCGCAATTGAGCCATGGCTGCTGAAATAGTGATCAAAACCAATGCGCAGGTGTATGTCCTCAGAAATGAAGTAGTTGCGTTAACCTTATTGAGATTGTCTGGCTTTTAAGAGGTGCGGAAAACCTGGAATTGTGATTATTTTTGCAGATGCGCATAGGCTCGCCCAAAGATGAGCATAGTTGCGCCCAAAATCAGTCAAGAGATATTTTGTCCATGCGCAGAGCAAATCTCAGCGGCTGTGAAGAGCCATCCTGCAAGACGGCGACCCTGCCTATGCCGTTTACGCCCATTTGAGGTTCTATCGAAGAGAGTCCGTCGTACTCATCGCTTCTCGCAAAGCAGACGAATCCGAAGCTGTCCCAGCGATAAGCTGAAATTTGTTGGCGCGAAGCTCTTGTTTGCTCCAAGGAGACGATTTCTTCAAACCCATCGCCGTCAAAATCTGTTAGCACGTAGTCGATGAATGGCTGAGAAAGCCTTGAACCAAGCCAGACTGCTTCTAGCTTTCCTCTGGAGACATTGAAAAAAAAAGGTCTTTGAGCTAATTGCGGATCGAATGCAGCGGTTTTCCAAGCTTTTATAGAGACCTCTTTGATCCCGTCTCTATTGACATCGCCCGCCATAACCTTGAGCGGCTTGGCCGCAGTCAAGTCAAAGCGGCTTATGACTCTGCGATATGAGAGAAAAACATCCTCAGAAGACAGTATATACAGCCATTTTCCGCACTCGCCATGAGGAGTCGACTCTCCAGATCGTGTCAAGACAATGAGTTCTTCCGCTCCGTCGCCAGTGACGTCGGCATAGCATGCGGAAAGGGCGTCGTCTATATCTATACGCAAGCGCCCTTTTGTTATTGTTTGAAATGCCAATGCCGCCGCCAGAACGAGCGCAAGCATTACGGATGCTTTCTTTTTCATAAGATTTGGCGCAGGAGACCCTCGCCTCAAATATACAGCTTTGCAGTTAAATGTACCGATTTTGATGCCTGAGAGTCCATTGAAGGGTGCGAAATGACTATATCCACATTTCGCGCTAATTGCATAATCCGACATCAAAATCGGAACTATACAGTGCAAAGCAGTATATCAGAGGGTTTCGACTCTGAGACATTAGGCGGGAGAGGAATGCGCCCCTTCCTTTCGGCTGGAATAGCTGTTCGCTTTGCCAATGGACTGAGCTTTTTGCGGCTTATGCTGGCAACTATACTGACTTTCATGGAAAATTACCTTATTTTGAGCTTGATTATACAGCTAGTGCGAAATGCTGATTCTGCATTTCGTACCTTCTACGGATAATCAAGCTCAAAACTAGGACATTTGGATGCAAATCGGTATATTCTTTCGCCGAACAGCATGAGCGCATCAAAGCATACGTTCGGCTGCCTCCGAAAACTGAAGCCTTTTAGACTGTCGCGCATTTGCTCTGCGTCCAGAAATTGATAGCCACGCACATATTTTGCGCTTGGTTCAGCTTCCTTTTTCAGCCTTTGCCGATAGTCGCCTTGTGCCGCTGCCGGTTGCGCCGCCCTGCGTCATTGGCATATACATTGATTTTCATTGAAAGTTACTGTTTTGGAGCTTGACTATACAGGTAAAAGTGGATAATCAAGCCCCAAAATAGTTACATTTGACGGCAAACCATCGGTATGGATTGAATCAGCATATTCATGGGCAGCCCCGCCTGTTAAGTCTTAGGCTAGTCGATAAGAACTTGCGAAACGCTAGCCTTCGCCTCAAATGTCGAGAGCTTTGGTTCTAAGACATTAGATGGGGTGTAGATATTTATTTTGGGTATCTTCGCGACACGCCGCTATTTTCTTCATTCACGCGCTTAATATCAGCCCTTCTAAGCCTTAGCTGAAACCCACTGCCCATAATTTATATCTACGCCCCATTAGATGGTGGGTGGTTGACGATCCCATCAATCGCACCATATAATAAAGATATTGCTTTGTCAATTCCCGCGTCGGGATTAAAGAGGAGCCGCATCAGAAAGTCTGAAAAATCATCAATGGAGTCGGCGGCCACAGGGGATGAGAGTTGCCAGCGGCCACTATAAGGTAGATGAAAAACGCGATGATCGCGAGAGCAAGAACTGCAAGCGCAACTAAAAGCGCTTTAGGAATGAAGTCTAAGTCCTTCCGTTTCAAAATGAGGATGATCATTGAAGCCAAGAAAATCAGGATGGTAATTATGAAAACGGGATAAGAGATAAAAGCTGATAAAAATGCTGAGTTACCTGTGGTCATGTGTTACCCCCCTCTTTTTGCGGTTTTTTCTTTCTACCATCAAGAAAAAAGCGGATTGCCGTTTCCTGGAGCGCTACGCTTTTCCTGGAGCTGTGGTGCGCTTTAAAATCCTAATTGAACCGACTGCCTGATTATCCGCTTATACCGAGTTGCAGGCATATGTTCCTGTGTTGGGATTTACCGTCAACTAGCTTGCACAACGCAAGCCTCATCCTGGCTTTAGCCCTGAGACAGTTGGCGGCGGGTTGTTGACATTATTCTTGAATTCATCCCTGCAGGCTGTATAATAAAGCCGCAAAATCGGATACTTCCTGTGCGAGTCAGCATAGAAGAGATTTGGTCGGATGAAATTTCAAACGCGCCAACATTTGGTGCATTAGAAATTTCCCTAGAAAAATTATACATCAGGATAACGGGTCATACAACATATTTTTTAAGCTTTCTTAGCTGGTCAGGGCAATTATAGACGAAAACTTCTTAGTCAACCGCTATTATGCAAAAATCTGATTTTCAGAGGGATTTTTGTAGGCTTCATAGCATGCTCCTTATGTTGTAGGATTTCAGATTAAAGCACTATATTTAGTTTCTGATTTGGAGCTTGAGGCAATTATGGAGCTGTACCGATTTTCATCAAATGTACCTGTTTTGGTGCTTGACTGGCTATTTAGCGCTCTCTGTATAATCAAGCTTCAAAAAAGCATGTTTCCTATGAAAATCAGTATATAATAAGCTCTTGAATTTATCATATCCAATTCATTTTATTTTCAGAAAATCTTAAATTATTGTCTATGGAGGTGCGGGTTTGTCCATTTCTACATCAACTGTAATTCCGGAGCAGTTTGACACTCTTGTCTTGGATGTGGCGGAAGACGGGTCGCTCGGCGTCGCTTGCGATGAGTTTAAAAAGATTTATGAGGATTTTAGCGAAGAAAACCAAGAGAGGAAAATTTCAAGCGCCAGGGTTTATGGGCTTTCATTGGGAACCACGTCTTTTAGCAGGCTGGTTTTCACTCCTAGGCCTAAAAAGGGCTCTGCAACGGGTTTTAGATCTCAGTTCGGAAAACTTGCTAAAGAGATAGACTCGCTTCACGGGAAGAACGCTTTGTTCATTCCCCATCCATCTTTTCCGAAGCATGCCTGGAAACCTGCCGCTGAGGGATTCATTCTGGGACAGTACAAGTTCGAGACTTATAAAGGCATGCCTGAGAAAGATGCCTGCAATATGACATTCTTGACGGAATCGAATGAGGATGCCCGCGAAGGGGGCTTAATAGCGAAAGCTGTTTGCAAAGCCAGGGATTTGACCAATGAACCCTCAAATGTCATGACGCCGGAGGCTTTGGCGCAAGAGGCTTTAAAGCTTGAAGGCCTGGGCGTGGAGGTTTCTGTGTTCGGCCTTGAGGAAATAAGGCGCCAGAGGATGAACGCCTTCCTGGCGGTTGCCCGGGGAAGCTCCAAAGAGCCTCGGCTCATCGTGGCGGATTATAATGGAGCTCCTGGAAGCGGAGAAAGGCTTGCGATAATTGGAAAAGCCATCTGCTTCGACTCAGGAGGATACAGCATGAAGACGCCGGAAGGCATGTACGGCATGAAGACTGACATGGAAGGCGCAGCTATAGCTCTGGGAGCAATAGCTGCGGCTGCTGAAGCCAAGCTTCGAATAAATCTTACGGCAATAGCCGCAGCCTGCGAAAACATGGTTTCAGCAGAGTCCATTGTTCCAGGGGATATTGTGCAATCCAGGAGCGGGGCATTCATTGAGATTGTAAACACTGATGCCGAGGGCAGGCTTACGCTTGCGGATGCAATAAGCTATGCGGCTGAAGAAAAGGGAGCGACTAAGATACTGGACATTGCGACTCTTACCGGTTCTTGCGCAAACGCTTTGGGCTTTTTCTACATCGGGGCGTTTTCCAACAACGATGAATTTTACAAAGTCCTTGAGAAAAGTTCCGAAGAATCCGGCGACTGTATTTTGAGGCTTCCCCTTGATGATGAGTACAAGGAGATGTATAAATCCAACGTTGCGAAATTTAAAAACTCAGGCTCCAGGCACGGCGGAGCGATTATAGCAGCTTTGTTTTTGGGAGAGTTTGCAGGTTCCATACCTTGGGTTCATTTGGACATAGCGGGTACTGGAAGAAGCGAAAAAAACTCAGGCATTTATTCAATTGGGGCGACTGGAACAGGCTTGGGACTCATCTACAGCTTGTCCAAGAACCTGCAGCTTAATTAACAGGAATTGCCATAATACTATGATGTCTTGGCTCATCATGGAGAACAACTAGAAAGGCAGCGCAATTCCTGCCAAAAGGCGGAGGTTGCGCTGCTTTTAGGTAAATATAATGATGCCCGCAAGATATGCGGATTTTCGCTGATATCTTCTATTCTGAGCTTGGGGCTGTACAGCGAGCGCGATTGATATCGGCATCTATACTGCTTTTCATATAAACCCCTATGAAGCTTCGCTTCACCACTAAGGATGAAAATATTAAGCCGGCATGGAAATGTCCATAAAATGTATTTTCGTACTAAAGTTCCATAATAGGAACTTTAATATGCAAATCAGTATAATATGGAAGTGCTCTATTCCGACAGTGATAGCCCAAAATACGATTGGCGCATAATGCCAACGCTTTTTACTCACCCGATAAAGCGGCATTTATAAGGGTTTCAGCTTATTGAGGCTTTTCTCCCTCTTCAAAATTAAGGCTATCGCCACTACGATATAAATATATCTTGAATGAGCTAAGAGATTTTTCTCTCTCCGCTGTCACGGGCGTTGCGAATAGGAATAACAGGATCGTCACGACTGACAGTGCCTGGAATTACGACCTTGGCGTATATGTTATCAATTGTCGCCAAGCACTCTCCAACAGACTTTGTTATTATGCATTCCTCTATGCAAGGCCTGCCTATGCTTGTTACCTCTACAACAGAATTGCCGATTCGCAGCTTGTCCCCGATTTCCGCCGTTTCCAATCCTTCGGTGAGAATATTTTCTGAGAAAGCTCCGGGCTTAAGCGTTATGGGAGTCTCCTTCTGCATTTTCCTGACCGCTTCGATTGCCAGAATAGATACTTGATGTTCAGGATCATGGACATCGCCTTCAGCGCCTTCACCTTCAAGCAGGAATATAGCAGGCGTTTCATGTTTTTTGTCCCCGGCGGCTTTTCCTACGCATACGGCTATGACTCGCGATGAATTAAGGCTCTCGGCCAAAGGATTCATTTGGTGGGAGGAGCCTTTGGAAAGAAGCGTTTCCACAGCGTGAGACAGCCCTGGCAATACTGATGAAAGGCATTCAAGGGCAGCTTCTTTACTTCCAGGCAGGTTGATGATGAGCGTATGCTTTCGAAGTCCCGCCACAGCTCTAGACAGCATGCCAAAAGGCGTCGATTCCATGCTTTTCATGCGCATATATTCGGGAATGCCGGGAACTTCGCGTTCTATGGCGCTCTTTGTGGCCTCAGGAGTCACATCCCTTTGTGAAAAGCCTGTTCCGCCTACAGTAAGGCAGAGATTGACGCCAAGCTCATCAGAAACCTTTATTATATTGCTTGTGATGGCATCTGCGTCATCAGGTATGATGCATGTATAGCTCGCATCCCAGCTGTTTTCCTCAAGAAACCGCACTACGGCTGCTCCTGCGGAGTCTTCACGCACTCCTGCGGAGCACGAATCGCTTACAGTTATTACTGCGGCTGTATAGTTCATCACAGTTATTATGCGGCGGATACCCCTGCCTCTAGGCATGGGGAGGAAGCCGCATGTCCTCCTTTTCAGTTAGAATAGTAGTTCTCCTGGACAAGAGGTTGAGCTTCTTACAGCTGATTCCCGCAGGCAGCTTTGTTCCGTCCAACATGCGAACGTCGAAGCTCCCGCTCGATCGCCTCCCGAAGATGAAGCCTTTTCGCCCTCCTGGCGTTTGCACTCTATCAAACAGCTGATAGCCATGCGCATATATTGGAGATTGATTCAGCTTCCTCTTTCCGCACTTGCTGATAGTCGCTTTATGGAGCTGGCGGCTGCGCTTTCTTACAGCTTTCTGCGTATAGATTGAGTCCAGAGGAACAGCCAGTGGATTTCCGCAGGTGCATCTCGCATCCGCCGCATGAACTTTTTCCAAGCCATTTCTGATTCTCGTGTTTTTAGCGGTATAGCCGCGAGCAATGCCCGCATCCGCGCATTCTTCCTTTAGCCTGTTGTAGAAAGCCCAGCGCATAATCCCCATGAACGCGGCGTCTCTGAAAGATCGCCCTTTTTTAGATCCAGCTCAGCTTGCCAGCATAGCGCCCATGAAAGCGGCGCCTCGGCAGCCGCTGCGGCAATCTTCGCATAATGCGGCTGGATTATTTGGAGCGTCGTCTCCTGTTTTCTGGCTTTCTATGCGGTGGACATTCAAAATGGGATTCTTGCAGCCTTTTCCGCCGTGGCATGCATGTCCATCTATAAACAAAACGTATTCCCGCGCATTCCAAAAGCCCATCTGCCCTCCGTTTTGACAGTCCTTTCCTGATATATCGGGATTTTTGATTTCTGTATGTCAAATGAGGCAACCTCTACAATCGTCTTTGTGATCGGCAATATCTTATGTACGTTTGATACGGTTTTGATATGGGTCTGGATCTTATTTTCAATAGATGGAGCAAGCCATCCTTTATGCTTCGAGCGGTCGCGATTGTTGAACCTAGGCTTCCTGCAGCGGGTTTTCCTATTGCGCCTCGCGCTCATGAAAGCTCTTCTCGTTGAGAGCAGGTCTGCTATGCCTGTCCTCAGCTTCACCTCAGCGGCGTATAATTCTTCTTTCTTGGCCGTCGCGGAAATTCCTATTGTTTTGCTTCCCGCATCTACTCCTAAAGCAATCGGCTGAGTATATTCCGTGCTTTCATACAACAGCTCCATGACGCTTCGTAGGCATCAAAGGCTTGAGAGCAACCGCTCCGGAGTACCTATAAGATATTCTTGGACAGAGTGGCTTCCTAATGGAAACTAAGGCTAGTCAATCAAGGCTTTTAGCAAGCCCCTAGCTTTAGCTATGAGGTGATGGACTTATCCCTCTTGACTTGGCCCGATTAGATGTCACATGTTTATGTCATAATCCCCGCTCTTTCCGCCTGTTTTTTTAATCAATCCGATCCCGTCGATAGCAATGTCTTTTTGCGCAGCCTTGCACATATCGTAAATTGTGAGCGCTGCTATAGAAACAGCGCAAAGAGCTTCCATCTCAACTCCTGTTGATCCATGGCATTTAACTTCGGCCGATATCTCTACAGAGCAGTCCAAAACATTCATGAAAAAGTTCATTTCTACTGAAGATATTGGAAGGGGATGGCAAAGCGGGATGAGATCTGATGTTCGCTTTGCGCCCATTATTCCCGCAAGCCTTGCAACGCTTATAACGTCTCCCTTAGAGATTCCTCCAGTTTGAAGCAGCTCAAAGGTCGTGCGGCTTAGCAAAACCCGTCCGGAGGCCGTTGCCGTTCGAAAGGTTGCGGGCTTTCCGGAAGAATCAATCATAAAAGCTTCGCCGTTTTTGTTGAAATGGGTGAAATCATTCACTGCCGAGCCTCCTGTCCATTAGGAATCGCAGAGGATATGGACTCATCTTTGCATTCAGTCTGTCATGGCCTCCAAGCTTTTCTTCCGCGCCTTCTAAAAAAACCGATTTGCATCTAATTGGGGGCTCGACCGTTCACTGGCCCCGACAAATGCCGTTATCAACCGCACTCGTTGCATTATCAAGCTCCAAATCAGGAGTTTTCATAGGCAAATCAGTATGGATATGCTGACGCGCAGTCAAATGCGCGGAATTTGAAGCTTGATCTTCCACTTTCAAGGAACGAAATGCCGATGTCAATCGCGCTCGCTGTACAATTAAGCTCCGAAACCGGAACTCTCAAGCTTCGAAACTCCGGAGCTTTCCTATGAGCATCAGCATCAATGAGTTTATTGAGCGCAGGCAAATCATGTCCGTCTGGAAAATATGATTGCAGGCATCACTTCTAGCCGATTGAATTTACTCGCGGGCGCGCCCCGGAAGAGTCAATTCATTTGACTGCGCATATGCGCGATAAATAAAGATTGCCTCGGAGAAAGGGGATTTGCTATAGGATTATACCGCTTTACCGAGTTTCTTTCAAATATGTTTTTTCCATATGATGTCATTGATGATCAGGGAGAATTGCTGGTAAAACGGCAAATCTATATAATGATATCATAAATATGCCAATTTAACAATAGTTCTGAAAACTTTAGATTGACAAAATTAATCTAGCTGAATTTAATGGAAATAAGTTCCTGCTTATGCACCTTTTCTGAGATAAGCAAATGGGTTTTTATCAAATCTTCCTTAAAATAAAGCGTTAAGTGGGTATCCGCACATATCAGGCGAAGGCCGTGCAATTCTGGCTGGAAAGATGCCCTCATTCGCCGCCGCATCCAAGGAGGCATTCTGATGCGACTGCGAATCGGCATATCTCCGTTGCAGCGAGCCTCAAGTGATAACGCGGTTGCCTTAAGCGCAAGAGCTAAAAGTTTTTTCATAGGTTGGCCCCGCTCCTGCTATGCCGATTTTCATTCAATGCTGCAGAATCCGGCCTCAAAGCCGGAGCTTTCTGATGCCAAGCCCGTTAGTGATGGCCATAGAAGGTTGAGGCGTTAAAAATAGCGTTATGCAAAAGCCGCTTTATAATTGGATCTGTATGATGTCTGCTCTTTTGAACAGCGAAGCTTAAGCGCGGAGCCTGAATAAGCAGCTGGGGGCTTCCCCGCATTTTCGGTTGAACGCGAAAAGATCCCAGAGAAACTTCAGAATAAGATTGAAGTTTTTCTGGGATCTTTCACTTGCCATTCCAGCTGGTTTGCATATGAAGCTTTCCGTGTTGGGGCTTGGCGCTACAGCGGACATCCAAGCCCCAATATAGGCGCATTTGATTGCAATCGGCATGGCGCTTCGTCAGGGACTGGAATCAATTGATTAAAACCGCGCAAAGAGAAACGGCTTCATTTTAGCCCATTCTTATTTTAGCGATATCGGTTCAACCATTCCAAGCAATTCAGCGCCGCCGAAGTCATTAATGCTGACGCCGTAGTCAAGCACCACGCAACCCAAGCAGTCGAAGCCCTTGTAAGCCAAGTATTGCTCGGTTTCCTTTTCGTAGACGAATACATAGTTGATGCCGTTAACAGCAACTTCCTTGCTGGATACGGGATCGGGAATGCTAAAACCGGAAGAGCCGAAAGGCAGGTGTTCGTCCATTACAAGGCTGAAAGCGGAATTTGCGCCTTCATTGGAGCTGTTTACAGCGCCTATGACGAAAAGCATTGACGCAAACATCGTCGGGTACACCACAAGCATTTGCCTTAAGTATTTCTTGATAGTGCTTTTTGTCATAATCATGCCCTCCCATGCTTTACTTTACTGATGCGCTTAGGAAAGTCTCTTTTTCGCACCTTGAAAGTGGAGAATCAAGCTGTAAGATCGGTGCGTTTGAGAGCGCATCGGTATGAAGCGCACCATTTTATTTGAATGCGCGTTGATGTAATATAAGTAAAACCCTTAGGCTTGAATGCCTAAGGGCTGCGTGGGAAGTACGCCGCATCCTTCAGGCAACTCAGCCGTCATAATTCTGCTGGAATTCAGAATGTTAGACCTGTAGTTTTGCGTCCCCCTCTTTTGAGAGGTTTGCCTTTTTCTGAGTTCGTATGAATCTGCGCAACATAAAGAGAGCTTGATAAACGAGAGGAGCACATGCATAACCGCCTGCTTGTCGCACATCAAAAATCCAACGAGAAGCTGTACTGTTTAACTTCATTGCAAATCATTATAATATGCTGATTTTCATACAGTGGATAGCCAAGCTTCCAAAAAGGAGAGTTTGATGAAAATCGGAATAGCTTTATCTTCAGAATCTGTGTAATTAATTATACCACTTTATCGTCATTTTTAAATATGATGATTACTGGAAATTCGGCGCGGCTATTCCCTGAAAATGCTCAATTTAGTCTCCTCTCCGTTTATAAGCCATGACTTTTCATAGGCCTTGCCAGCATTTTCATTGGTTTTAGCAAACTCTAAGATTGAGTTGGCAAGAACATCCCCAGAGATCTCATCTCTATTTTTGGTGATTACATCCTTTATGACATCGCTTCCGGAGAAGCGGGCGTGGATTCGGTCAGTGACTTCAAATCCGGCTTCTTTGCGCATCGTCTGGATTTTGCTGACGATTTCCCTGACGTAGCCTTTCTCCAGAAGCTCTGGCGTGAGTCTGGTCGAGAGAACTGCGGTTATGCCGTTAACTGAGCTGGCGGAGAATCCTTCCTGCCATGACGATTCTACAAGGACGTCTGACTCTGAGAGAGTTACGGAGGCTCCTTCAATATCCAATGTGATCTGGCCACGCCTCAAGCTTTTCATAAGTTCATTGCCGTCGGAGGCTGCCAAGGCTGCGCTGATTTTCGGCAGAAGCTTGCCGTACCTGGGTCCCAAGGCTTTGAGCTGAGGCTTGAACTTGTATAAGGTGTAAGCGTCTGAGTCTTCGGCGAATTCAAGCTTTTCGACATTCAGCTCTTGAAGGATGATTTCCAGGAATTCGGCGCCAAGGCTCTTGGCGTCCTGAGACACAACGTACATTAAAGCCAGCGGCTGGCGGTTTTTTATTGAGGCTTCGTTTCTGGCAGCTCGTCCTAGAACTACTATTTGCATGGCGAGGCTCATGCTTTTTTCAAGATCGGGATCTACCCATTCCGCCCTCGAGACTGGAAAATCGCATAGATGGACGCTTTCCGGCTCATCGGAGCTTATTCCCCTGATGATGTTCTGGTACATCGCCTCTGCCATGAATGGAGTAAACGGCGCTGTGATCTTAGACATGGCGGATAGAACGTGATGAAGAGTCATGAATGCGTTTATTTTGTCTTCAAGCATGTCTTTGCCCCAGTATCGCTCGCGCGATCTGCGTACATACCAGTTGCTTAATTCATCTGCAAAATTAGCCATGGCTCTGGCAGGCTCGGTTATCTCATACCTGTCCAGGCAGCCGTCAACTTTTTTTATCAATGAATGCATTCTGGAAAGGATCCATTTGTCCATGACATTTAGCTTATCAAAATCCAGAGAATAATCATAGGGGTTAAATTTGTCAATTTCAGCGTATAGCGTGTAAAAAGCGTAGGTGTTCCATACTGTTCCCATGAACTTCCTCTGAGACTCGTTGACCGCATCCTCGTAAAAGCGGCTGGGAAGCCAGGGCGCGCTGGATGAATAGAAGTACCAGCGAACCGCATCCGCTCCCTGCTTGTTCAGCACTTCCCACGGGTTTATGACATTGCCCTTGTGCTTGCTCATCTTCAGCCCGAATTTGTCTTGAACGTGGCCCATAACAATGACGTTTTTGTAGGAAGAGCAGCCGAATACCGCAGTGCTTATAGCTATAAGCGAATAGAACCATCCTCTGGTCTGATCGACTGCCTCTGAGATGAAGCAAGCGGGAAAGAATTTCTCAAACGACTCCTTGTTTTCAAACGGATAGTGCCACTGGGCGAAGGGCATGCACCCGGAGTCGAACCAGCAGTCTACAACCTCTGGAACCCTCGCCATGTTTGAACCGCATTCAGGGCAGGTTATGCGCACTGCGTCGATTGACGGCTTGTGCAGCTCAATCTCTCCCAGCTCATCAGGGCACATTCTCCTAAGCTCGTCGACGGATCCGATCAGATGCTTATAGCCGCAGGCGCATTCCCACACTGGAAGCGGAGCGCCCCAATACCTTTCGCGGCTCAAGCCCCAGTCAACCACATTTTCAAGGAAATTCCCGAATCGCCCGCTTTTTACATTGTCAGGGTACCAGTTTACTCCGTTGTTGTTTTCTATCAAATTCTCCTTGACTGCCGTCATCTTTATAAACCAAGTGTTTCTGGCGTAGTAGATAAGCGGAGTGTTGCAGCGCCAGCAGAAAGGATAGCTGTGTTCATAGGCTGCTTCTTTGTAAAGCTTGCCTGTGGATCTCAAATTTTCAATGATTAAGGGATCGGCGTCTTTTACGAACATGCCGGCCCAAGGCGCCACGCTTTCAACGAACAAGCCCTGCGTGTTGACCAGCTGGACGAAGGGAAGGCCGTATCTGGCGCCGAGCCTGGCGTCATCCTCGCCAAATGCCGGGGCTATGTGGACTATGCCTGTTCCATCCGTGAGGGTGACATAGCTGTCGCAGATTACATAGCAGCATTTTTCATCGGCTTCATAGAAGCCGAACAGATTTTCATACTCCAATCCCTCAAGGCTAGAGCCGGGAAATGCATCCAAAACCTCGAACGGAGAGGAGAGCACTGTATTTAGGAGGGCTGAAGCCATGATATAGGTTTCCCCTGCGCATGAAACCTTTGAGTACTCTTCCTTGGCGTTTGCCGCGAGCGCTACGTTTGATGGAAGCGTCCAGGGGGTTGTCGTCCATGCAAGGATGTACTCATCCCTATCTTTTAGCTTGAATTTTACATATACAGAGGTTTCTGTCACATCTTCGTATCCCTGGGCCACTTCGTGGCTGGAAAGGGCCGTGCCGCATCGCGGGCAATAGGGTACTACCTTGTAGCCCTTATATATTAGCCCTTTGTCCCAGATTTGCTTGAGCGCCCACCATTCAGACTCTATATACGAGTTGTTGTAGGTGATGTAAGGGGAGTCCATGTCAGCCCAGAAAGCGACTCTATCGCTCATTTCCTCCCATTCTTCCTTGTATTTCCAGACGCTTTCTCTGCATTTTGCTATGAAGGGCGCTACTCCATACTCTTCTATCTGCGGCTTGCCGCTTATATTTAAAGCTTTTTCCACTTCAAGCTCCACTGGAAGGCCGTGGGTGTCCCACCCGGCTTTTCTTAAGACGTTATAGCCTTTCATTGTTCGATACCTAGGTATGATGTCCTTGATGGCTCTGGTTTCAACATGGCCGATGTGAGGGCGGCCATTGGCTGTAGGCGGTCCGTCATAGAAGCCGAAAGGGGGGCTGTCCTTTCTAAGTTCCACGCTTTTCTTAAATATTTGATTTTCTTTCCAGAACTTGAGGGTCTCAAGCTCTCGGTCTACGAAGTTAAGGCTCGTATCTACTTTCGAATACATTTACAATTCCTCCTATTTTGTTTTAAGCTTAAAAAAAGCCCCTCGTCAACAGGACGAAAGGGGCTTTTCGCGGTACCACCTGAATTGTATAAAACCACTCAATACAGAAGCATGCCGGACGTATTCAGGCATATTTCCTATCCGCTAACGGTGGATGTCCGTCGGCGCCTATTAGCCTATTCAAGGGATAATGCACCCATTACCGATGCATTGATGCAAATAGGATCTTCGGGCCGCCGTCTGCATGGCAGGAGCTATGGATATGCTGATTTGAGGTCATATGCGCCCATTTTGAAGCTTATCCACCTTCAAGGCGCGAAATGCCGATATAAATCGCGCTTGCTGTACAGTCAAGCTCTGCAAAAAGGGCAGTTCCATATGAAGTTCAGTATATCATAGCCGTCCTTTTAAGCCGGCGAGGGGATGCTTGATTGGCTCCGCGCGTCCGGGTTTCACCAGATCCGGCTCTCTGAGTCGCGCTTTTGCCCAAGGTTCTCGCCATGACGTTTGCGTGTGCTGGAATTTTGAAAAATCAAGTGCTCGTGCATATGAAGACATTATAAACAGGAATTAAGAAAATGTAAATAGGCAAGCAGCATGCCGGCATATTGCTTTTCATTAAAGCCAGTCCAAGCTATTATTGACCTCATTGAAAGATTTTATAATCCTGTCAGCGGGAGATAGATCCTGTTCGCCAGAATTAGGATTGAAATATCCTATGCAGAGCATTTGAGCCTTCTTGGCGGCAAGAACCCCGCTTTCAGAATCTTCTATGGCAACGCATTCAGAGGGGGAGACGCCAAGTTTTTCGGCGGCTTTCAGGAATACATCAGGTGCGGGCTTGCTGTGCTTCACCTCCTCTCCGGTTGCTATCGCGCCGAAAAATTCTTCAATATTCAGCTTATTCAGCACCAGATTGATAAGAGCTAAAGAAGATGAGGAAGCGACCGCCATTTTCAACCCGCCCCGCCTAAGAAGCTCAAGCAGCTCCAGAAGCCCGTCAGTCGGCGTTAGGCTGCTTTCGGTGAAAAGCTTCATGAGAATCTTCACATGGTTTTCTATCAGCTCTTCAGGCGTTTGCGGCAAACTGAATATTTTGATGTAGTCCGCCCAGCGATCCATGTTGGCCATGCCCGCGTGACTCTCAACCTCCAGCTTGCTCGGGCGGGCCCCCGCATCTTTGAGAACCGCTTCATCTATCTGAAAGTGGAGCGGCTGCGAGTCTACCAAAACTCCATCCATATCGAATATGACTGCCTTTCTCATTCCAATCCTCCCTATCTCCGCTAAGTAATCTTAAAGAAAATTATATGCCGCTGCGCAGTCATACGCTCTGATTTTATACCGATTTTCATTCTCTGCTCTTTTTTTAGCTCGACTGTCCATTGAGCAGTGCGAAATGCCGATATCAATCGCACTCGCTGTATAAGCAAGCTCCAAAAAAGGCATTTTCTATGAAAATCAGCATAGCCGCGTCATCCACTCTCCCGCCGTATATTCCCTCTCCAAAATCAGCAGGGCATTAATCCTAATATAGATCATATGCAAATCAGCATAAATGAAGATTGTCTTGCCTTAAGAAGCAACAGATGGAATTTTGCTGCTTATGAAGCGCTGAGGTGGAATGCCTGGATTAAGATTTAATCCTGACGCAAAATCTACGCTTTGACAGCGCGACAGCTCTAAGCTTCATAGGAAGCAGGGGCGTGCATGCATGCCCGGGGCAACGCCTATGAACGCTTAAAGCCGACCATGTCAAAGTATATCATAAACGCGGGGCAAGATGCAGGGGCCTTGCACTTATGCGCAGTCAAATGCGCCTAGTTGGAAGCTTGGCTATCCACTTTCAAGGCGCTGTAGCCCAGCTCCAAATAGGGAGCTTCACATGCAAATCAGCATAGCCTTAATCTAAGGAATTAAAGCTATGACGCTCATTCCTCGAAGGCGCTCCGCAAAAACGAGAAAACGCTAAGCACGATGAAAAGCCCGCCGAAATATCGGAAGGCTTTTTGCAAGATGTTCATGCGCTATTTTCAAAGGATGTCGCGCTTATTAGCTTTTCCAGAGTGTTAACCAATTGCTTTAAGGTTTCATCTTTTCTGTCATAGACTCTTGCTTTCCTGTAAGAGTCGAGTGCGTCTGAGTAGCGGTTTTCTTTGATTTGGCAGAATCCTAGGGACTTCAGAGGAATAAAGTAATAGAACTGAGAGTTTGTATAACCTGGCATGCCATTGGTATAGCCAGTGCACGACATGGCTTTCTCATAGTGCGTAATGGCCGTCTTGTAATCTTCCTTGAGATCTTTGTAATAGTCTCCAAATGCGCAGTGAAGTTCAGACATGTCATCTAGAGACTCTTGATGATCAGCTAGAATTCTTAAAGCCTTGTCGTTTTCTTCTTCTGTCAGGTATATTTTATGCAGATAAAGAATTCCTCTAAGAATATCCAAGCTGGCTTGGCTTTCTATTGATTCTTCCAAATATTTTTTGGCTTCTTCATATTTATTGGAAATTGCAAGCATAAGTCCATAATAGAATTTTTCTCTTGCGCTTGCTTTATTCCTCAAGATTAAATCAGTTAGTATCCTGAAATTTCGAGAGCTGGAATCTTTCAGATCCTTTAGAGTGTGCGTAATGGAGATATCTGCGATGAGAATAGACAAGCCTTCAACATCAAGATCCAATGTTTCATGGATATGCTCGCACCAGCGTATTTTAGGGTCATTTATTGAAAGCCTTTCACGCGTTTGCATGAAAAGCTCATTGTCTGGGGATCTAAAATATTCATATTTCATCAATACTACATCTACGCTGTTTTTGTACATTTCATTTTTCAGCTGCAAAAATTTTTTTCTGTTGGGTTCAGTGATGATATCATCTGCATCCAACCAGAAGATATAGTCTTTAGTCGCCTTGGAATATGAAAAATTTCTTGCAGCAGAAAAATCATCCACCCATTCAAAGTTGAATATTTTCCGCGTATACTCTGAGGCTATTTCAATAGTCCTGTCTGTTGAGCCCGTATCTACTATGATTATTTCATCCGCCAAATCAGCAGCGCTCTCCAAGCAGGCTCTCAAATTTTCCTCTTCGTTTTTCACTATCATGCACAGGCTGATTTCAATGCTCAAGGATTTCTCACCCCAAATCGTTTCAGATTGACAGCTACCTCAGCAGCTGCAGCACATTTTGAGGCTGCTGGTTGGCTTGAGTAAGCATTGTTGTCGCAGCTGAAGAAAGTACGTTGGCTTTAGTCAGGTTCATCATCTCTTTGGCCATGTCTGTATCCCTTATGCGAGACTCAGAGGAACTCAAATTCTCTGACGATATTTCAAGGCTTTTCATGGCATATTCAAGCCTGTTCTGCTTTGCGCCTAGAACGGCTCTGGAATTGGTCACCATTTTCAGCGCTGCATCTAGTTTCTGGATTTGCGATGATATGGCAAGCGAATCAGCTATGTCTACGTTAATGCCTGTGATGCCTAAGTCCGCTGCCTTCATGCTGCTGATGCTGACGGACACTGTCTGATTGCTGTTGGCTCCTACTTGGAATGTCAATGAGCCTACAGATCCGTCTATTATATTTTTATTGTTGAATTGAACTCTGCTGGCCATAGCATCTATTTCAGATATAAGGTCTTTAATTTCAAGCTGAATTTTATTTCTGTCTCCTGATTCATAATCGTTGGAGTCATTGGCTGCTTGAACAGTAAGCTCCCTGATTCTCTGAACCATGTCTCCTATTTGCTGCATGCCGCCTTCAGCTGTTTGAATCAGGGAAGAACCGTCTTGCGCGTTTTTTGAGGCCATATTCAAGCCTCTTATTTGACCGCGCATTTTTTCTGAAATAGCGAGGCCTGCGGCATCATCCGCAGCTGAATTGATTCTTAAGCCAGAGGATAATTTAGCTGATGCGCTTGCCTGGGCGTTTCCAACATTTTTCATGGCGCGGTGGGAATTTAAAGCTAAAATGTTGGTATTGATGATCATATTTGACATAATATCCTCCTACGATTATGTTCTAGGATAATATTCCAAACCATTAGGCTATGCCCTTCTATACTGATTTTCAAAGAAAATTACCTTTTTGGAGCTGGATTATGCAGTAAGTTCGAATGCCAATATCTGCGTTTCGAACCTCTTAACGGATAATCTAGCCCCAAAAAGGAAATTGGATGAAAAGCATAACATCAAGAGGCAATATATTTTAATTGGCGCCAGATTCACGGCTTTGCAAATTCAGCTCCGAACATGGCTATTTTAAAGCATCCGCAAGGTTCAAGCCTGATTTTCCTCAAGAACCCAGACAAATCCTTATATTTTGACTGTAAACAAGGCAGGAGGGAGAATCAATGATTTATTGAAGGGCAACGGCGCAAATAACTTTTCCTATCATACTTTTAGCGCAGAAGCTGCAAAACGTTTTGAGGCTGCTGATTTGCTTGAGACAGCATGGATGTGGCGGCTGAGGTAAGTACGTTTGCCTTGGTCAGGTTCATCATTTCCTTTGCCATGTCTGTATCTCTAATACGAGATTCAGAAGCGCTCAAGTTTTCTGATGATATATCCAAGCTTTTCATAGTGTACTCAAGCCTATTTTGCTTTGCTCCCAGTTTCGCCCGCTCGTTGTTGACAAGCTTCAGAGCGTTGTCAAGTGTGCTCAGCAGAGGAGATATCTGAGAGGCGTTTGTCACATCGACATTTATGGTGGAGCTGGATAAGCCCAAAGCGCTTGCTTTCATTGAGGAGATGGAAATGGAAACTGTCTGGCCACCGTTCGCCCCTACTTGGAATGTCAAGGTTCCAACGGATCCATCAATTATTCTCTTGTTATTGAATTGAACTCTGCTTGCCATGCTGTCGATTTCAGAAATCAAGTCGTTTATTTCAAGTTGTATTTTATTGCGGTCTCCGGATGCTTGATCGTTGGTATCGTTTGCGGCTTGAACGGTAAGTTCCCTTATGCGCTGCACCATATCTCCGATTTGCTGCATGCCGCCCTCAGCTGTTTGAATCAGTGAAGATCCGTCCTGAGCGTTTTTAGAAGCCATATTCAAGCCTCTTATTTGACCTCTCATTTTTTCTGAAATTGCAAGTCCTGCAGCGTCATCCGCAGCGCTATTGATTCTTAAGCCTGATGACAGCTTAGCGGAAGCTGAAGCTTGGGCGTTGCCGACATTTTTCATGGCACGGTGAGAATTAAGGGCTAAAACATTGGTGTTTATGATCATATTTGACATGGTAATCCTCCTTGAGTTGTAATTCAGGCATCCTTACCTGACTTCTGAATTTTGCGAATATTTTACATGCTTATTATTAACCTGGCTAATGTTTTGATACTGGTTATATAAGTAATTGATAGCTTAATTTGGAATATGTCAAAGCCTTATCATATCCACGGATATTTTTGCCCTATAATAGGGAAAATATAATGAGATAAAAGAAAAAAGCAGAAATAAAGGGAGGCACTTATGGAATTAATAAGATTTTCACCAGAATACAATGAAATCTGCGCCTCATCGCTGCGCCGAGTTTTCTCTTCTGAGCCTTTTTGCATTCCATCTCTTGAAGCGAGCGTCATTTCAAGTTATATATCCGATCTGGAAAAGCGTCCTAATTCTTTGAACTTTGCGCTTCTAGACGAAGGAGCTTTTACGGGCGCGGTTTTCGGGGATATAGAGCGTTTATTCGTGAAACCTTTCTACTGCGTCAATGAACTTTTCATTGATCCAGATCATCAAGGGAAGGGAATGGGAGCATACATCTTAAAAATGCTTGAAACTGTGCTTTCTAAAGAATATGGCGTTCAATTCATTTCCCTTCTGACAAGGAAGGACATCCCAGCTTTCGATTTCTATGAGCATAATGGATTCAGATGCTCTGATGCAACTGTCCATATGACAAAAATTCTGCAGCCTGTTTGAGTCTAAATACCTTTGACTCAAAATGATTTATGCTGGAGCTTCAATAAAAGGCAAATTTTCCTTTTAAACTTGACTGTTTACTGAGTGGTGCGAAATGCCGATAGGCATTTCGCAATCGCTGTACTAGCTCCAAAAAAGGTAATTTAGTACGAAACCACTTAAGGAGGCGCCGTTTGCGCAAAGTTGCGGTTTTATGTATGTAAATTTGCTATAAGCCAATATTTAGCAATATACAGCAAAAAAAGAGCGAACTTAATAAACCACCTGCCGCTATGGCTTTTCAAAAAATGCTGCATGTTCAGGCAGCCATAAGGGATGGAAGAAATGTCGAAAATTGCAGCGGGCATGCTGTCAGGCGAGATTGCTATTTGGCGTCAGTGCATGTCCCAGCCTGCCTGCTTCAGCGAAAAGCTTTCTTTTTCCGGACTCCCCGCATCTTTTTTTCGCCTCATTATAATATTCTCCGCTGTAGGATGCATTGTTCTTCAGCATGCAGCATATGATGGCC
>JAISZB010000116.1 GCA_031269465.1 Clostridiales bacterium
ACTATAGGCATTTCCGCGACTACTGAGAAAGAAGAATTGTACGCCGCTGAAGCGGAGCTGAGGACTGATATAGTAGATTTGCTCTCGACGAGAAGAGCATTCAGACGCGCGAGGCGCAATAGGAAAACGCGCTATAGGAAGCCTCGCTTCAATAATCGCGTCCGCTCGAAACATAAGGGTTGGTTGGCTCCTTCTATAGAGAACAAGATCCAGACACATATTAAAATAGTATCCTATATACATAAGATATTGCCGATCACAAAGATAGTTGTAGAGGTTGCGGCTTTCGATATTCAGAAAATCAAAAATCCCGGTATATCAGGAAAGGATTATCAAAACGGAGACCAGATGGGCTTCTGGAATGTTCGGGAATATGTCTTGTTCCGCGATGGACATGTGTGCCATGGACGGAAGAATTGCAAGAACCCCATACTGAACGTCCACCATATAGAAAGCCGCAAAATAGGCGGTGATGCTCCGAACAATCCAGTCACATTATGCGAAGATTGCCACAATGACTACCATACGGGAAGGCTTAAGCTAAACTTAAAGAGAGGGCAATCTTTCAGAGACGCCGCATTTATGGGGATTATGAGATGGGCTTTCTACAACAGGCTAAAGGAAGAGTACACGGATGCGGGTATGACATACGGCTACATCACAAAGAACACGAGAATCAGAAATGGATTGGAAAAAGATCATGCGGTAGATGAGAGATGCACCGGCGGAAATCCACTGGCTATTCCTTTAGATGCAATCTACATGCAGAAAGCCGCAGGGAAGCGCAATCGCCAGATCCATAAGGCTACTATCAACAAAGGCGGAAAGAGGAAATTGAATCAATCTCCAAAGTATGTATTTGGCTTTCAGCTATTTGATAGAGTGCAGATGCCGGACGGACGCAAAGGCTTCATTTTCGGGAGGCGCCTGAGAGGAAGCTTTGATATCCGTAAGTTGGACGGAACAAAGCTGTCTGCGGGAATCGGCCGCAAAAAACTCAAGCCTTTAGAGAAGCGCAAAACAATATTGACGGAAAGGAGCATGCGGCTTCCTCCCCATGCCTAAAGGCGGGGGTACCCGCCGCATAACAACTGTGATGGACTATAGACCGTTTTTTTTCGAGCCATTAAACGATTCCCTTGCTCTCATTTAATTTCGAATGCCTCCTTACCAAAAAAACTGCTTGTTTTTTCTTCGTTCCTATGCAGATGTGCTGTTAAGGTACAGAATTTAAAGCTGATTTCCCCAAAATATGATCATTCCAATTCACATCAGTATAAACTGACCGCAAAGAGGTGAAGCAAATGGAAGATTGCTATAAGATTCTCGGAGTTGCTATGGATGCTGATAATAATGAACTTAAAAGAGCTTATTTCAGCAAAGTGAAGATTTTTACTCCTGAAAAAAATCCTGAAGAGTTCAAAAGACTGAATTCAGCATACCAAACTCTTTTGGATGAGAAAAAGAGGGCTAAGCTTGATTGCTATTGCAACACTCCAGAAAAGACAAAGGAGAAGTTGCTTGAAGCATCCAGTTTAATAGAAGACGGCAAGTATGAAGAAGCCCTCAAAATTCTGTCTAAACGAGGGAAGAAACATCTAGAAGTCGAAAAGATGATTGTTGAAGTTGAGCTCGAGCTGGGGAAGTTAGACGAAGCTGCCTGGCTAGCTGAGAAACTTGCCGATAACAATCGTTCGAACCAGAGCGTTCAGATTCTCCTTGCAGGGATATACGAGGAGCAAGGCCTTTTAATAGCGGCGGATAAGCAGTATGAGCGGGCTTTGTCGATCAATGAATCCAATGATGATGCATGGATCGCTTATATGAACTTTTTGTTCGTAAACGATCCAGACAAATGCCTAAAGCTCTTCGAACGGATCAAAAAGCTTGGCGGAGAGTTTTTAAAGAATCATACCGAATACTGTTTCATTTATATTGGCCTCTATAATAAAGCAGTTGGGGCAGAAGACAAATACATGGATGATTTCTTTGTCGAATGCTATGATATATATGCTAATGGGGTCAGGGCTTCAAAAAATGAAAAATCAATCAGAAAATCGGCATCGATGTTTTTGACGTACTCAAAGTCTATTAAGCTTTATGAAACAAACAAAGCATTGGTTGATTTCATATCGTTGAACTTTCCTAAATTGAAGGAAGCTTGTCTGGATTTAATGAAGATAACACTCAAGTTTACAGAGCCAAGGACAATGAAGGATATGCATAAAGTGCTCATAAATTTGTCCATCATATTGAATGTAGGCATCACTTCAGTTGGGGATCGTTGCATGAGGCATATTTATGAAGCTTATATCTTTGAGCATGTTGATGAGCTTTTGCCTTATATAGCGAGACTTGAAGAGCATTATCCAAAAATGTATGAGCTTGACAAGAAGTTCTATCAAAGCTTGAGAAACCCAAAAGAGAGTCGCCATATACGACAGAATTTTACGAAAGAATCCTACCTATTGAAGAGAAAGAATCCTCAGTTCTTCAATAAAGTAAGCGAAAATACAGTATTTGAAGACTCTCCCGCTATGTGCCTTGCGTCTAATGAGGAACTGCAACATATCTATCAATCCTACATGAATGAACACCTTGTAGATACGATGCTTTATGGTAAAGATGAAAGCTATATTCAGGCCTTAGAGTCCTTTTTCATAGAACATTTTAATACGTCCCATCAACTAGATGATGACGATTTAGAAAACTCAGATATTGAGGAAGAAGACGATGATATATTTGAGGTTGCTGACTTTGTAGGCCAGCCAGCAAAGGTTGTGCATGCCAGTTACAGTGAATATGGATCAACATATCGCAGGGAAGGCCGAAAGATTGGAAGAAATGATCCCTGCCCATGCGGAAGCTCGAAAAAATACAAGCACTGCTGCGGAAAGAATGCTTGAAGTGATCATTAGGTTCTTATAGTGAAGAGAAAGTCAAGTTCTAACCTTTCTCTTCACTATCCCAGGTTTTTCAATATGTCAAAAGCTTCTGGCAATTGTTTAAATATTCCTCTTCGTCTCGCCGCGCATCTACGCCGATATATACAGCCAGCACTCACTGAACTGACTGTGGGGAGTCGTGCGCGCAGATAACGCTCGCACGGATCTGCAGGAGGCGAATGCCGCGAGGCGTTCGCTTCCCAATCTTCTCCATCTTCTCCCTCACCGCCCCCATGACCTGACGTGCGCGGTCGAGCAGGCTGTAGTTCAGCTCCGACCTGGACGGATCGACATCTGGATTCGTCCTCGGCAGCCTCTCCCTCATCACGTGCAACTGGATCCTCCGAATCGATCCTTTCTTGAATTCAGCCATGTGGAGGCGGTGCATCCCGCCTTAAAAGAACCTGGCGCATCGAATGCTCAAGCGCAATTCTTCCCGATGCTGCAAGGCATGGGCACAAACACGCTGCCGGAAATAAACGCAAGCCGCCTGCCACTCAATACTGTAACGGAAAAACTCCTCATCATGTTGGACAATGGATACTTTAGCGTCAATATAGACAACTATGCGTCTCTCAGTGAAAGGTTGAGAGTATCCACTTCCAACTCACGAAACAAAGCGACTGCAGGAAGCGCGTGGAATTAGACCCCTGCGTATTCTTCAACCTGGACGACTGCATGGAGCTGTGCGGCATTCCTTCGACTAAAGCCTCAAGGGGCAAAGCCAGACGCATTTTGAAAGAGGATTTGGAGATCCATTTCAGCATCTCTTTAACAAGGAGCGAAAAAAGGGGCATATCAATGTATCGTACACGCAAATGAGCATAAATTTGGCGACTGGATTACCAAGAACGACAAAATATCCATAAAGTTCCATCTCCATATGGCAAAATATTTAGTGCAAGCCTATGTGAGCAAAAGCCTCTCTCCCTCCTGTCATTAGACATGAGAAACGCAAACGCATTCGCACTCGGACGCAAGCTTGCCTTGCACGCAAGCATCGACAAACAACCGCATTCAAGGATGACGGACATCATCAGCGTCAAGTCTCTAATTGAGTTGTGCCCCTCTATCCCCTCATGCCATGAAATCGAAAGCGGCAGCGACAGGCATTTTGATCGACGAATCGCAGGCTCCCTGGCGAAATCCCTTTATGCTCTTCATGCGGAAGGCATAATTCAATGGCATTGCTGCAATTTTAAAAAATGCCTAAAACCGAAGATCAGTTGCATGAATTGAACTATTATGCATTCATCAATCTCTTCGCATGGTTTTAAATATTGAATTTCCCAAGCTAAGGCAGGCTCTCCACATGAAAAGAATTTTAGGCAGTCTAGCAAAGTATTTTTTGTGCAATTTTCAAAAACACTCTATAAATAAACAGATTGCGGAATATGTCGAATTGTAGAGGCAGTATTGTCTCCCATAAATTTCCATATTAAATTTATGAAAAGACAGATCATCCCCTTGGCAGAGCCGAAAACACTTTGTTCGTAAATTAATGATAATTATGCGACTATAAATGTAATATTCTAGAATTCCCTCCTTTGTGAAATTATATTTATAATAATGCGAAAAATATTGCTTTATCTTTTTGCAATGTTTTTAAAATGAATTGCAGGCTCGCGCGGAGGCGGCGGCCAGTGCCTCAGGCGGCTTCCCGCCTTCTCCCACCGAGGCTGAAAAAGCTGAGGAATTTGGCGATTTGGGCCGTTCCCATGGAAAGCTCTTCAATAAGCGTATTTATGGTATATTTTCCCTTTTTAAAGAATCTGATGCCGAATCGCAATGCGTTTGAAGCTATGGATTTCAACGCCTGGAGCTGGGCCGGAGCCTCTTTTCCGGTTTCCTTGGACTTGTCGGCGCCGAAGACGGCGTCCAGATGCCAGTGCAGGCCGTTTTCGACTCCCCAGTGCAGCCTTGCCGCCTCCCGTATGTCGTCCAGCGACGAAATATAGAATCTTACAGTATATGTAATTTTGCCGAATTTGTCGACTTTAGTCTTGACTTCCATGACAATCGACTTCAGCCCCTCCCAGCTGGA
>JAISZB010000142.1 GCA_031269465.1 Clostridiales bacterium
GGCGACTGCCTCGCGAGCTCGACCTCGCTGTAGATCTGGAAGACGTGCCCGGTGCTGATTGTGAAGCTGTACCTCTTGCCGAAGCCAGGCTGGTCGGAGTACGCGGGAATCTCCTTGACGTCATATCCGAAGGACAGGACCTTCTCCTTGATCGCCTCGAGCTCGTCGGCGCCGCCGACCTTGAACGCCACGTAGTCGAGCCCGGCCTCGCCGGACTTCCTGAGCACCACGCTGTGGTGATCGAACTCGTCGAACCCCTTCAGGCACACGCGCCCGTCGGACGTGCGGCCCACCTCGTTCAACCCGAGGATGTTCTTGTAGAAATTGAGCGTCTGGTCCAGATCCAGCACGCGAAGCTGAATGAGGCCCGGCCTGAGTGTTCCCTTAAAACCCATATCAACCGCCCTTTCCTTCTCTTTTGAAGAGAATGTTAAAATTTGCGCGCAATTATTATATGCCTGACATAGCAGATATTGCAGCATAAGCAATGTCACAGTGCGCGTCTATAATACTTCTAAAGGTTAAAATTACATCATCTAGACATTGCGGAGATTCGAAAATACCTCGTAGAACTTATTTTGCTTCCAAGAAAGAGCCTTTTAAAAATAACTAGGATCTATGGAAACAGGCAAAACAATGCATTATCTGACAAATTATCCATATAATTGGCCTTTGGTTGTCCTTTTATGCGAAATAATAATAACACACAACAAACTTGATGGCAATAGCAATGTTCACTATATGGGAACAAAATTACCCAAATAGTGAATAAACCCTTAAAACTGCTGCAATTTGACGAATCAATAGATTTAATGCCATAAGTAAATAATCAATTTATCGTTTTTTGGAATCTGATGTTTCATCCTTCAGAAATCTGCCCTATATCAAAGTCAAGCTCCCAAATATGAACTTTCCTTTACATGCAAATCAGCATAGTCTAAGTGATCTGCTTGAATTCATACGGAACAAGAGTATACTGGATATAGAGATTTACATGTACTTAGGCAATCCTATATGCAAATCAGTATAATTATTTGACTGAAGGCGAAAACGTCATGCAATACATTCTGCTATTTTTAGAAGGAATCATTACATTTATATCTCCTTGCCTTCTGCCCATGCTGCCTGTATACATCTCTTACTTTGCTGCAGGAGGGAAGGACAAAACAAAGGCTCTTGTGAATGCCTCAGCTTTCGTCATGGGCTTTACCTTCATCTTTGTTGCAATGGGAGCTTTCATGGGCGTATTCGGGAGCTTTTTGAGCGACTTCAAAAAGCCTCTGAATATTGTTGCGGGCCTGATTGTAATAATGTTCGGACTTAATTTCCTGGGCGTTTTGAATTTAGGGATTTCGCTGTTTCGCCATAAAGAGTTCAGAGTTAAAAATTTAGGATTTTTCTCATCCATGCTGTTTGGAATAGTTTTTTCGATCGGCTGGACGCCATGCGTAGGTTCATTTTTAGGGTCGGCTTTGATGGTTGCCTCTATTGCCGGCTCCTTGAGGCAGGGCGTGCTCATGCTTCTCGCTTTTTCGCTGGGTTTGGGGTTGCCGTTTATCTTAAGCGCGCTTCTAATTGATCAGCTAAAGGGCGCTTTCAATTTCATCAAGAGAAACTACAGGTCCATCAACATTATTTCTGGAGGACTTCTCATAGTTGTGGGCATTTTGATGGCAACCGGATATATGGGCTATTTTCTTTCGCTGTTGACTTTTTGAGGAGATGGAAAAATGAATGAAAAGGCAAAGGCGGCAGCCTTCATAATAGGATTCGCTTTGCTTATCAGCTTTGCAGTCTTCGCGTACAATTATCTGAGCAGGCAGACGGCGCCTAGCATTGAGATTGCAGGCGGCAGGGATGAAATCTTGCAGCAAGGCCAAGAATCAACCGATTCCGCCTCGGATCCTGAAGCCGAAAAAATATCGGCTCCTGACTTCACCGTCTGGGATGCAGACGGAAATTCTTTCAAGCTCTCGGATTTGGCCGGCAAACCCGTTGTCCTTAATTTTTGGGCCAGCTGGTGCCCGCCATGCAAATCTGAGATGCCCGAGTTTAATGAAGTGTATAGGGAGATTGGAAATGACGTCGCCTTCATGATGGTAGATCTTGTGGACGGGCAGCGAGAGACGAAAGAGGCAGGCGCAAAGCATGTGGAGGATCAGGGCTTTTCCTTCCCGGTATATTATGATGCCAGCCAGGAGGCGGCGTATTCCTATGGGATAGCATCAATACCGACGACTTTTTTCATAGACAAGGACGGCTATATCGTAACTGGAGCGCAAGGAGCAATAAGCGCCGAGACGCTCCGAAAGGGAATCGAGCTTATTAAATGATGCTGCTTCGCAGCTAACTGCGCCGACAGGGATCGTATCGCGCATTATCGCGACATGGCTCCTGATTCGGAATTTCAAGCGTTAGCAGCTAGCATGAAGGATTCAAGCTATATCCTGTCAACAACCCTCCGACTCAAATGTCTCTTGGGAATGCGCGTGAATCCAGCGCATTCCTTGGAAAAGTCCTGTTGCAAAAAGCATAGGCGACGCCCCCTCCCACATGGGCTAAGACGCAGCGTTTGACGAGCCGTGGCTCTGGTTTTGATGAATTTCGGGAAAGCTATGTTTGGAAAGAGGGGCATAGGAATAATGTTGCTCTCAATTGTTGTCCCGTGCTTCAACTTAAGCGCATACTGGACTCGCTTGCCATAGGGGAAAGCGATGTTGAAATAACGTCGTGAACGACGGCTCAACCGGTGGACAGGCATTATTGCGAAAGAATACGCAGAGCGGTTTCCAGGAAATGTGAATGTCATCCACCAGAAAAATGGAGTCCATGGCGCAGCGATCATGGCATGCATTGTTGCTTGATTGAGGGAATATGCTTTTAAAACCGCATTCTCTTATGAAGTTGCCAGTTTTTTAACAAGATTACGCATGCCAGAGTCCTATCCTGTTGTATACCGATTTTCATTCAATGTTCTTTTTTTGGAGCTTGATTATCCATTGAATGGTGCGAAATGCCGATATCGGCATTTTGCACTCGCTGTATAATCAAGCTCCAAAAAAGGTCATTTTCTATAAAAATCAGTATAGTTAAGCAGAGGATAATGCCATAAAATAAAAGTCATAAAAAGGCTTCCGTCTAAATTTGACTGAGGCCTTTTTGAATCGTTCCAGCATATTCTGTTGTCTTATCAATATATTCTAAAAATTGTTTGGCCTGTAAACAGCAGCGGCTGTGTAGATAACTGTCGACATAAACAGCGTAAATAAGCATCTTAGGATCTTCGCTTCAAAGCGAAATTGATATCAGCATCATTGCCTGCTTTTAGTCGACGAACATCTGAAGCTATTTTTCAATAGAAAATGGTGCTATAATGAAACTGGCGCCCTTAAGCGCAGACAGGGATAAAGAAAGGCACTTGCCAAATTCAGTTTTTCTGTTGGTTCCTTCCTGTGCAACATGGAAAGCAACTAACCCTCGCTGAAATCTTCCTCACAGAAAGCGCCCACGACCTCGCACTCCTCCGGGTGTGTACCTAATGCCGTGATTTCCTCCGAACATGCTCCCGTCGGCAGTGTGAACATGGTTCTAGATCGCACTGCCTGCTTGCCCAAGCATCCAGGGAGTGTACCATGGATCCAGGCTGGTCGGTCGGCAAGCCGACCTGCTCGCCCCTGCAAGCTGGAAAGCAGCTATTGCTTTTAAGCCGCATATGACGATTCGAGTGTCAAAAGTACTTTTTCGAGAAAAATGCCATGCAAGAATGGTATAAATAAGCTGTTTTCCACCGCAGTTTTTGCCTAAACAGGCTTTTGACACCTTATCATATGATTAAACTCAGACATTGATTAAGATTGTTAATTTGAACCTCCTAATATAGTACTGTTCAGCTTCATTTGCACAGGAAGGTGATAGCTTGTATATTGATAGGGAAGTTTACAAAGAAATGCTAGACTGGAAAAAAAGGCGTGAATTTGAATCCTCTAGAGGATTGTCCCATTCAGCGCTGAGCTTGGAAGGTCCCAGGCAATGCGGAAAAACTTTTTTGGCATTTAAGTTTGCCAAAGAGAATTATAAGAGCTTTGTATACCTCAATTTAACCTTTGAAGAGCATTTAAACAGGTTTGTGCAGGTGTGCAAAGAGGTTCCCATGCTGATGGGAAAAGAGCTTTATGATAAAATCTTTGCTCAGTTCAATCCAGCTTATGAAAACGCCCCTGAGACTTTGGTCGTCATTGATGAGATACAGGAAAGCCATTACGTTTATAACACTATCAGAGACATTTTGAGCTCTTGCGAATTCCATTTCTTGATATCCGGCAGCTACCTGGGCATGATAACGGGAGACCGGGAGTATTTCGCCCCGATTGGAAACCTGCGCAGCCTGGTTGTCAATCCGGTTTCTTTCCAGGAGTACTTGAGGGCCATCGGGGAGCACGGGCGGTTCATGGGGCTGGATCTGTTCGGCAAGTCATTGAGGTCTGACTACAAGGCGATCCACGATGTGTATGAGAACTACATTATGATTGGCGGGTACCCGCAAGCTGTGTCAGATCATTTGGAGGGAAGCTCACCAGATGAAATCACAGATCTGCATCAAGCTATCTTTGCATTGGTGATCAAAGAATGCAAAAAGCGCATCAAGAATGATTTGGAATATGATATATTTGTGGAGTTGTGCCAAAAAGCGCCCCAGACGCTTTTGAATGAAAAAAGGGGGATGTCATTGGATTGGCGCGAAGTGTATTCCAGTGAAAGCAAGGAGCTGGACTACAGTGATGTGCGGACAAGCTTATTTTACATGAGGGGTTGCGGCTTGCTGAATTATTGTTACTTGGCAAAAGACTGCGACTTGAGAAAACAAGCTCCCCTGCCGATGAGGCTTTACTACAATGACGTGGGCATGGCTGCAAGCATTATGGCAAATGTTAGCTCAGATCAAGCAGCGGGCGTAATCGCGGAGAATTTTGTGTACTTGTCGCTTAACGGAAGAGACAAGAGGATAAACGATTCCATTTTGCATGAGTACCCTGCTTTTGGAACCTGTGAATACTATGAAAAGATCAGTGATGCATTGGAAGACGCAGATGGGGACAGAGCTTGCGATCAAGCAGGGATTTCGCAAAGACCGGAAATGACGGTCGGGGAGATTGATTTCCTCCTTAAAAGCCGAAAATCAAAAAAGACTTGGGCTGTTGAGGTTAAAAAGGGCGGGAAATCGTCAAAGACCGCAAAATACCTTCTAGAATCAGGCAAAGTTGACTGCGTTCTATATGCCAGGGGTGGCCCTGATGCCAAAGGAGGCATAAGCGCAGACGGCAAGATAGCCACGATCCCGATTTATTTGATTGACAGATTTGATTTTGATGTTGGCTATTCCGCTGCGGGAAAACCATGAATGCAGGGAAGGCATCAATGCTGATGCGCTTATGCATGGCAAATGAAGCCCGCTGTGTACATTCGCGACTTGATGTTTTGCAGCGCTCATCAATTAGGCGGATCAATGATTTGAGATTTGAAAACAGCTGTTAAGGCAACGCCTAAAGAGGCATCTTTCTTATCACAGCCCGAAATCATCCAAAACAACTCCGGCTGCTATCGAAGCGCTCCACAATCCCCAAAGACGGCGATGGGCAAAGAAGCTCTTCCTTGCCAATTCCGATTCTCTGACATGGCTGAACTAATGGTCAACGGCAAATTGCACAATTGAGCTAAACGAAGGCACTGCGTCATTATAAGCGGCGAAAGCCTGTCGGCGTTTGTGATTCCCAAAGGGGGACGCTAGCAAAATCTAAAAACAGCTGGGCAGACCCCCCTCAAAAAAGGTGGCAATGCATTCGCAATATGACACAGAGGGCATTATGCGGACGAGGCTATCAGGTTTTTAACTTATGCCCATATGCGCTCCTACTCCAGTTTTCTCATGAATTGCGCATGAAACTCTAATATTCTTCGGGAAAATCCAGCCTCAAAAAGCATGGGCAACACCCCTCCCGCATGAGCCGAGGCGCGTTTAATTTCCATGAAAACGCTTGAGGAAAACCAGAGATAAAATTATAAAGTGGCTTGAAAACAAGGCCTCCGTCTGGCGGAGGCTTTTCTTCAAGAAGCGTTTCTGAATAGGCAAAAGTGCGCTAACTTAGGCTAGTGAACCACCCCATAGCTAAAGCTAGGGGCTTCTTGCGTAGTACCCTGACTTAGCACGGCAGAATATTTACCGCGCTGGAGGTTGGGCAAATTTAGCAAGCTATCCCCGCAGTTCCTGCGGTTAAAATGTTTATCGCGGCGTTTATATCCCTGTCGTGGATTGCCCCGCATTCAGAGCATTGCCACGCCCGGACACT
>JAISZB010000156.1 GCA_031269465.1 Clostridiales bacterium
GGCGACTGCCTCGCGAGCTCGACCTCGCTGTAGATCTGGAAGACGTGCCCGGTGCTGATTGTGAAGCTGTACCTCTTGCCGAAGCCAGGCTGGTCGGAGTACGCGGGAATCTCCTTGACATTGTACCCGAAGGCCAGAACCTTCTCCCTGATCGCCTCGAGCTCGCCGGCGGAGCCGACCTTGAACGCCACGTAGTCGAGCCCGGCCTCGCCGGACTTCCTGAGCACCACGCTGTGGTGGTCGAACTCGTCGAATCCCTTCAGGCACACGCGCCCGTCGGACGTGCGGCCCACCTCGTTCAACCCTAGTATGTTCTTGTAGAAATTTAGCGTCTGATCCAGATCCAGCACGCGAAGCTGAATGAGGCCCGGCCTGAGTGTTCCTTTAAAACCCATATCAACCGCCCTTTCCTTCTTTTTTGTAAGAGGAGATATTAGTAAGTGCGCGTGACAACCAGATCGCTGCGGGGCTGCACGCAGCATAGAAGCGCAATCCCGTCAACGATGTCAGTTTCGCTGACATGCGCGCGACTCATGTTCTTTGCTATCTCATAGCTTCCTGAGACAATCCGGATGCGGCATACGCCGCATCCGCCGCCGCAGCAGCCATGATGCACTGGTCCGCTGCGAGCGTGAATCATGGCTTTTAATACAAATTCGTCTTCACCGCAGGGAAAGCAAGCGCCAGTTTCCAATACGGTGATGCTGTGCACCGCAGAAGGCATTGCATTCATTCTCCCGTCAATCAGGTAATCAAACCTTGCCAAAGCTAAGCTCCTTTTCACGCGCTTGCATTTTTCAGGCCGTATGCTACATCTATTATCATATCCTCTTGACCGCCTACCATTTTGCGCCGGCCAAGCTCCACTAGAATGTCGCGGGGTTCAATGCCGTATTTTTCCGCCGCTGCATATACATGCAGGAGGAAAGATGAATATACGCCGGCATATCCGAGCATCAGCGAGCCGTTGTCCACAGTTTGCGGACGCAGCATAATCGGCTCTACGGCTTTCTCCGCCAAATCCATCAATCCATAAAAATTCAATCCTGTGTCATACCCCAAACGCTGCAGTATCCCGGCAAAAACTTCAATCTGCATGTTGCCCGCCCCTGCGCCCAGCCCGCGCAAGGTTCCGTCTACATAGGTGGCGCCCGCCCGCACGGCCGCCAAAGAGTTTGCCATAGCAAGCGCGAGGTTGTTGTGCGAGTGCCAGCCGATAGGAATTTTCACAGCCGAACGCACCGCTTCGATTCGCTCCGCCACGCCTTCGGGAAGAAGGTAGCCCGCAGAGTCGGCGAGGTTTATATAATCCGCGCCGTAGCTCTCCATCTTGGCCGCTTCCTCCGCTATTCGGGACGGATCTGCCATATGTACCATCATTAAGAAACCGACTGCCGTCAGTCCGAGAGATTTAGCGGCAGCGATGTGCTGCGCGCTTACATCCGCCTCCGTCACGTGCGTTGCCACGCGGACGGCTTTCGCGCCGCTGGCTTGCGCCCGCTTCAGATCTTCAATCGTGCCGATCCCCGGAAGGAGAAGCACTGTCAGAGCTGCATTCTTTATAACTTTGGATGCGGCGCTCAAAAGCTCAAATTGGTCTGTTTTTGAGAAGCCGTAAGTGAAGCTGGAGCCTCCAAGGCCGTCTCCGTGGGAAAGCTCTATCATCGGAACTCCGCATTCATCAAGTCCCTTTGCTATGTCTGATACAAGGGACGGCGTATATGCGTGCTTCAAGGCGTGGCTGCCATCGCGCAGCGTCGTGTCTACAAAGGTGACTTTTTTGCTCATTGCTTCGCCCCCCCTTCCCTCAGCATGCCTTCCGCAATGCGTTCCGCCGCTGCGACCGCCGCGGAATTTATGATGTCGAGATTTCCGGAGAACGAAGGCAGAAAATCGCCCTGCCCCTCCACCTGCACGATTACTGTGACCCGATCCCCTTCAAGCGTGGCGGGGACGCGTATATGATATCCGGGCACATAGCTGCGCAATTCCGACACGATCTGATCAATAGACGCGCGTATTTTTTCGATTCCAACTGAGGCATCCTTTACGCGCACAGCAATGGTGTTAGTCATCATCAGAGGAGGCTCGGCAGGATTTAGAATGATGATGGCCTTCCCTTTATCAGCTCCGCCAACCAATTCAATTCCCTTCGCGGTAGTTTCAGTGAATTCGTCCATGTTGGCGCGCGTTCCCGGACCAGCGCTTTTTGAAGAGATGCACGCCACGATTTCCGCGTAAGCCGCGCCAGCCGCACGGCTTATTGCGTAAATGACGGGTATGGTCGCCTGGCCGCCGCACGTCACCATGTTGATGTCCGGCTCCGCCTTAAGCTTATCCAGATTGACGCTGGGTACGCAATACGGGCCCAGCGCCGCAGGCGTCAAGTCGATTGAGATTATCCCGGCTTTTTTCAGCGCGGGGCCGTTGAATTTTACATGCGCCGCAGCGCTTGTCGCGTCAAAGGCAATCTTTATGCCTTCAGTTTCCGCCACAGCCTTTACTCCTTCGGTAGATACCGGAACCCCCATAGAAGCCGCCCTGCGTATGCCCTCGGATTCAACGATGCCGGCCATCATGCCCATTTCCAGATATTTGCTGCGCCTTACTTTATACATTAAATCACTGCCGATGTTGCCAGGCCCGATGATCCCAACCTTCACCCTGCCTGACGACTCAGCATTGACAGCCACACCGCCCAAGTGTTCATACCGCCTTTCTTGTCAGCGCCGAAATTGCTTAAGCGCTTTTATTTACACGAAAATTGCTTCCACGCGCCCTAAAGATGAAAATTCTGCTGCAAATGCATCGCCCTTCGCAGCAGGGGGGGCTGCGGAAAAGGCGCCTGACAGGATGACTTCCCCCGCCGCAAGCGTCACTCCATATTTCCAAAGGCAGTTCGCAAGCCATGCTACAGCCAGGCACGGATCACCCAGCACCGCAGCTCCGGATCCTTCGCCAACAAGCTCATTGCCCTTGTAAAGCTTCATAGTTATTGAAGAAAAATCCGCCTCACTCGCAGAAATGCGCTTTTCTCCGATTATATACCGCCCGGAGGAGGCATTGTCCGCAACTGTGTCGGGAAGCTTTATGCGCCAATCCAACACCCTGCTGTCTACTATTTCAAACGCTCCCGCTACATAGTCTGTAGCCGTGCGCACATCTGCCGATGTGACCTTTCCGCCGGCTAAATCTTTTTTGAGAATGAATGCCAGCTCAGCTTCGATCTTAGGCTGAATCAACTCTTCGGTCCTTACTTTTCCTCCAGCGCAATTCATTGCCGCGAACAAATGCCCGTAGTCAGGCTCGCTAACGCCCAGTTGCTTCTGGATCCCAGGCGAAGTGAGGCCGATTTTCTTGCCGGAAACCACATGGCCCATTCCTAGCGCCCGCTTGACGTTTTCCAGCTGAACCATGTATGCGTCGTCGACGCTGAAATCTTTCTGCCTATCCGTCAGCGGCTCAATTTGCAATCTATTGCGCTCGGCGTTGAAAAGCTCTTCCGCAAACGCCTTTATTGCCTTTTCACTAGCTCCCATCTCTATCACCGCTTGAAAAAGTTGAGAAGCAGATCAGCAAACTCCTGTGTTTTTTCAATCTGCGTCCAATGCCCGCAATGCCCGAATACATGCAACTGAGCGTTATCAATTAGCTGTATCAGCTTCAGCGAGGTTTCAAGAGGAATGACTCTGTCTTCGCGGCCGTGGATAATGAGAGTTTCATGAGCTATATTGCGAATGTAGTTTTGGTTGCCGGCCATGCTCTCGACGCTTTTCTGTCGCGGCTGCGGAAACATGGCTGAAAAGCTTTCCTGAAAGCCGGGCTGCTTGCTGGATTCATAGCGCGTCTTAATGAGATCCTTCGTTGCAAAGCTGTGATCATAAGTGAATATTTCTAAAAGCTCTTCCATGTTGGCTTCGCTCGGGGTATATCCCCATACCTGATCCAATCCGTAGGTAATTGGGAATGAGACTCCCATGCTGCCCATGAGAACAAGCTTGTTAACCCTCTCAGGGCACCGGATGGCCATGCTCAAGGCCAAAGCTCCTCCAAATGAATTGCCCACGAGGTTGGCTTTTTCTATTTTCAGCGCGTCAAACAGATCAATTGTTTGCTGCACCCAGTTGTTCATGCTGTAGACTGGATCCGGCACTCGCTCGGTGAATCCGAATCCAGCCAAATCCGGCGCGATGACTCGATGCTGTCCCTTGAGCAATGGGAACAATTTGTTCCAGTTGGCCCAAGCGGTTACGCCCGGGCCGCTGCCGTGCAGCAGCACAACCGGGTATCCTTCCCCTATATCATGGTAATTGGTCAGGAACTCTCCGGTTTTTACGCTATTTGCAATTTCAGGCCTTTTTTCACTCATCTTTCCGCCTCCCGCTTGTCATATGAAACGCCCCTATGCTGACATCTGGCTAAAATGCCGATTTTGAGGCCGGATTATCCTCTGAGGCTAAATCCTCTGAGGCTAAAATAATCCGGCCTCAAAATCGTACTTTCCAGTGCATATCAGATGCGGCAATTCATTCACTTAATTCCTCTCAACGCCTAGCTTTTTTTGCAGGCGCGCCCTCTTGCTGAGGAAATCCCATGGAGCTTGAAATTTCACGCGCCGCTTCCTTCAAGCTTTTAAGCACTCTCTCTAAATATTCTCCTACCAGGGTATCCGCAAAGCTCGAAATGCTGATAGCGTAGCGCGCGACGCCTTCCTTGTCGAATATAGGCGCAGCTATGCATCGGAGTCCATCCATGATCTCGCGATCGTCAACCGAATGCCCCTGCTCTCGTATTTTAGCCAGCTCTTTCTCCATCTGCTTGACATCTGTGATTGTTCTGCGAGTAAAGCGCTCCATTCCGTTTCTATCCAAAATCCACTTTACCTCTGAGGCGCTTTTATGCGCGAGCAGCATCTTCCCAAGCGCGCTGCAGTGCATTGGCAAGCGTGCGCCAGCCTCTGATACTATGTGCATAAAGTGCCTAGACTCCAATTTTTCGATGTACAGGCATTCGCCGTGCTCTTCCGTGGCAAGCTGCACCATTTCACCGTACTCTTGGTTCAGCCGCTGCATTTGCGGCAGGGCGACAGAGCGAATGTCCCAGCTCTTGGCGACCAGATGCCCAAGTTCAAACAACCTGACGCCCAAATGATACCGTCCGCTTATAGGCGACTGATCCACAAACCGATAATCCCTGAGGGTCGCCAGCAATCCGTGCGTAGTGCTCTTTGGCCATTTCATCTTCTCAGCAATCTCAGTCAGCGTGACTTCCCTGTTCTCTCTAGCCAGCACTTCCAGCAACTGCAGCGCCCTCGCAACCGACTGTACATGAGAAGGATGCTTTTCGGGTTCGTTCACGGCATTCTCTCCTTGAAATGAATCAGCGCCTTGCAGAATAACTATAAAGCACTGAATGCATAGTTCAATTTTGTAAAATAATCATAACACACGCAATGAGTAATCACAAGAATTTTGTTCAAGATATGGGAATCATGATTCCCGTATGCCGAATAAAAAGCTTGGCCCTTTTAATATAAAATGGCTGAAAATCAACTTAAACGGCTATTGCAGAACCAGATTTTTTTGAAGGTGAATCCTCTTTTTTTAATGCTTTTTGTGCATTGAAGCCATTTTAAAGTAAATGATCTTGCATAATGAAAAATAAGCTTCCTGGCAAGTTGCACAAAAATTATTGTGACATTTTCACAAAATTACGTAAGAGCCATATCTTAGATATGCAAGTTTCATAGTTCAAAGGTGATGATTGTCAAGAATCCGCTTGTAATGGTCGCAATGTGTTGTATAATGTATTAATAAGACGAAACCGGATATTTAGATATGAGCTATGCTGATTTCTTCTTTTAGTCTCATTAAGATATTCAGCAAAGAACTCAAAATTGCTCCGGGTAATGGCTCATTATGCATGAGAAGGAAAATTTTTTCAAATCCTTCCCTCTCATTTGACGAACTCTAAGAAAATCAGTTAAAATGAATGTGGAGCCGGCGATTTTGCTCCAAGCTGCCAATCATGCCGCCAACGGCCGATCTTATTCAAGAGGGGCGATAAAGATTGAATTTTCTCAGGCAATTCATTGAAAATGTTAAAGACATGATCATGTCTTCTTTGATAGGCGACAGCCTGGATGAAGAACCCAGCCTTAAGGGAGAGGAGCTTGCCGCTTTCAACGAAGAGTCTTTGAAGCTCATTAAAAGCACGCCGTTTGAAGAGAAGTTCGCAATGAGCCTGGCGGCCCCATTTCGCGATCTTTTCATCAATACCGATACATACTCTTCAGGAATCCGGAAAAGCAGGAAGAAATACGATGCGATCTATCCGCTCCACCTATATATTCTAGATGGCGGAGTGAAAACCAAGAGAGAGCTCAATTCCAGGAAGAAGTGCCTCAAAGCCCTCTTCAATGTCGAAACCCCTGAGGAGTTGATCTCATGCATTGCCATAAATTCAGAGAAGGCCTTGCAGATGGCCGGGCGCAGCGATGCCAGGATAAGAAGCCCCTTCAAGGAAAGCTTCAGCAGAAGGCTAGAAGGAGTAAAAATTGATCCGCAAAGGAGAAAATCAGCTTCAACATTATTTTCATTCACCGCATTCGCCGCAACTCTGGGCTATGATGCAAGGTATCTGGATAAGGAAGAAAGCATGCAGCTTCTGAAAAATATAAACTTAGCCGTCAGATCGATGTACAGCTACTCCGAAAGCTGGTTCGACTTCTCCCAGGGGTTTCTGGAAAAGGAGTCAATGAGCATGATTCTGCACTACCCGTCATTCAGGCGGCATCTCGCGAGAACCATGAACTATCTTTTGCATTCTAGCGTAAGTCCGTGGAACAACATTCAGTTCTACGTCCCGAAGGTCATTGAAAATGAGAGCAAGCTATTCGCAGGCAAGAAAAGAAGGCCGCATTGAAGCGTGGATGGTCCCTTTGCCGATGTCCAGTCTAATGCGCCAGTCCGGTTTTGGCGCTTGACCAGTCAAGCTAAAATCAGAACATACATGCGCATCAGCATATGCGCAGTCTGCATGCGCCGCAGAATGGAAGAAATGGGCTTCACGCTCATTTCTTTCATTTTGCAGTTTTTTTATTGCTCTGGATTCTTCCAGTGCTATGTGATATACTTCAATTGCCAAGCTTGAATTTTCATTGGTGATGAGCTCATCCCAAGCGGCAAAGGCTCATTGGGCCTCGATTGCTCAACTGCTTAAAAAAACAATACCTACGGAGCGATGCATATGATTAACTTAAGAATAGATAAAAAAGCCTTGGATTGCAATATAGCAAGGGCAAGGGAGCGAGGCGTCGCGATTCCGACCTTCAAGCAGATGAAAAATCCTGGGTCGATACCTGAAAGCGTGCAGGAAAAACTGAGATCTGTGGGGCTATGGGATATAAATCCTCTGAACTTGTTTCGCATCACTTGGAAAAATGAGCCGACAGAACATGGCGGGCTGTTCGGAGATCCGAATTTCATAGAGCTTCCCAAAGCCATTACTGGCGTAGACGCCCATATAGTGGCCATGGTTGGCAAATGGTTCCCCACAGGCTGCCATAAAGTCGGAGCGTCTTTCGGCTGCCTCGTTCCGCGCCTTGCAACCGGGCAGTTCGACGCGTCAAAGCAGAAGGCTGTATGGCCGTCAACTGGGAATTATTGCCGGGGAGGCGCTTTCAATTCACGGCTTCTGGGGGTTTACTCCATTGCCATACTCCCTCAGGGCATGAGCAAAGAGCGCTTTGAATGGCTGGAAAAAGTCGCTTCAGAAATAATAGCGACCCCGGGCACTGAAAGCAACGTGAAGGAGATCTTCGACAAAACTTGGGAGCTTCGCAAAAATAGAGACGATGTTATGATATTTAACCAATTCGAAGAGATGGGAAACCATCTATGGCATTACGAGGTTACAGGAAATGCCATATGCGAGGCGTTTGAAAAGATCAGGGGCGAAAACGGCAGGCTTGCCGCCGCTTGCTTCACCTCCGGCTCAGCAGGAACCATAGGAAGCGGAGACTTCATCAAAGAGAAGCATCCAGCGGCGAAAATAGCGGCGGGCGAAGCGCTTTCTTGCCCCACTCTCCTCATGAACGGCTTTGGGGAGCACGAGATAGAAGGCATCGGCGACAAGCATGTGCCTTGGATTCACAATGTCAGAAACACTGACTTGGTAATTGGCATAGACGGCTTTGACTGCTTGAGCCTCCTCAGACTCTTCAACACGCCCAAAGGCCGCGAATACCTAAGCGGCGAGGCGGGAGTCCCTCAAGAAACGATAGACAGCCTAAGCCTGCTGGGGATCTCAGGCATAGCTAATGCGCTGTGCGCCATTAAAACCGCCAAATACTACGAGTTGGACTCAAACGACTATGTATTCACTGTCCTCACTGACTCGGCGTCCATGTACTTATCGCGCATAAATGAGCTTGACGAGGCTGAAGGAGAGTACACCTTGCTAAAGGCCGCCTTTGATTTCGGAAAGAGGATTCAAGGCGCGCGCACAGACTTCATGGAAGAGCTCACCTACCGCTCCCGCAAGCGCATTCATAACCTGAAGTATTACACTTGGGTTGAGCAGCAAGGCCGAAGCGCGCAAGAGCTAGACTCGCTTTGGTACGACTATGAGGGTTCTTGGGGGGCGGTTCACAGGCAAGCGGAAGAGATTGACAGGCTGATTGAGGACTTCAATGACAAAACGGGGCTGGCCCGGCTATGAAAAATGTAAAGAGCGCAGAGTGCATAATGTGCAAAACTCAAATAAAGGCTTCGCCAAATATAACCGTCTGCCCTGAATGCGGCGGGATTTTGGAGATAGTATACGACTATGAGTGGATTGGAAAAAATACTTCCATTGAGAAAATAAAAAAAGACCCGGACAGATCAATGTGGCGCTATAGAGAATTTCTCCCTGTTGAGGAGACATCCGCCGTTTCAGGATTGAGAGCTGGCGGAACTCCGCTTTACAGCGCCGGCAGGCTTGGAAATCTGCTCGGATATTCCAGGCTCTTCATCAAAGACGACGGCTTGAACCCCACCGGAAGCCTTAAAGACAGGCCGTCAGCACTCGCCGTAGTAAAAGCTGCGGAAGCGGGGATAAGCTCCATCGCCTGCTCATCCACAGGCAACGCCGCGTCTTCACTGGCGGGAAGCGCTGCCGCAGCAGGGCTTTCTTCATACATCTTCGTCCCAAAACGCGCGCCTGCGGCTAAAGTCGCGCAGCTTCTCATATTCGGGGCGCATGTCATCAGCGTCCAAGGAAGCTACGAGGATGCTTTCCGGCTTTCTTCAGAGGCTATATCGCGCTGGGGCTGGTACAATCGAAACGCCGCGATTAATCCCTACCTGTCCGAGGGCAAAAAGACTGTGTCCTTCGAGATAGCGGAGCAACTGGGCTTTTCTGCGCCGGACTTCGTTGCCGCAAGCGTCGGGGACGGTTGCACCATTGCGGGAATATGGAAAGGCTTCAAGGATCTCTTCGCCGCAGGCTTCATAAATAAGCTTCCGAGGCTTATAAGCGTCCAGGCGTCAGGCTGCCGCCCTATAAACCGCGCGTTTGAAGCCGGGAATGAAATCCTTGAGCCTGCGGATGAGAATACGATTGCGGACAGCATAGCCGTGGGGATTCCGCGCAACTTTCACAAGGCTGTGAGAGCGCTTCGCGAATCAAACGGAATTACAGCAAATGTGTCAGATGAAGATATGCTTCATGCCATGGCGCTTGCGGGGAAAACCACAGGCGTCTTCGGAGAGCCGGCCGGCATGGCGTCTATCGCTGGGTTGATGAAGCTGGCAGGAAAAGGCATAATCCCCAAAGACTCATTGATCGTCTCCGTAGTGACGGGCAACGGCTTGAAGGACATAAAAAGCGCCTCTAAGGCAGTTCGGGAGCCGATAAAGTGCAATCCGGACATGGAAAGCCTCTTGGCGGCCTTTGAAGCGGATGAAGGCATGCGGTGAGCCGGACGCAAGCTTCTTTCATCCACCGGAAGCCTTTGACTGCTCGATGCCTGTCCGAAGGGAGATGGCTAAATGTATTGCTTGAATGTGAATAATCAAGATGTGTTCTTTGAAAAAGACAAAAGCCTCCTGGCGCTTCTTCGAGACGACCTCCGCTTGACCTCCGCAAAGGACGGATGCGGGGCAGGCGCGTGCGGCGCCTGCTCCGTGCTTGCCGACGGCAGGAAGGTTCTTGCGTGCGCTCAGAAAGCGTCAAAGTTTTTGGGAAAGAGGATTCTTACAGTTGAAGGCCTGCAAGAGCGCGAAAAGGAAGTCTATGCGCACTGCTTCGCTGAAGCGGGCGCAGTGCAGTGCGGATTCTGCATACCAGGAATGGTCATAGCGGCCAAGGCTCTGCTGGATAAGAACGCCGCTCCTGCAAGGAGCGAGGTGAAGGCTGCGATAAGAGGAAATATCTGCCGCTGCACAGGATATCAAAAGATAGAGGACGCGATACTCCTCGCCGCTGATTTTTTCAGGCGCAGCGCCCCCATTCCTCCCTCAGAGCGTGACGGTTCATTAAATCGCCGCTTCAAGCGCGTGGACGCAAGAGAAAAGGTTCTTGGCATCGGCTTATTCGCGGATGATCTAAAGCTTGATGGTATGCTCCACGCTAAGGCCCTCAGATCCAAATATCCGCGCGCCCGCGTGGATTCAATCGATTTGTCAAAAGCCCTCGCTCATCCCGATTGCGTGAAAATCCTTACGGCAAAGGATGTCCCCTTCAATAAGGTCGGACATATCGTGCCTGACTGGGATGTAATGATAGATGAAGGCAGCTGCACAAGATACATCGGGGACGCTTTGGCGCTGGCCTGCTCCACTGCCCAGGAGTCTCTAGATGATATTCTCGGGCTCATAGAGGTCGGCTATACAGAGCTGCCCCCAGTTACAAGCCCCGCAGATTCACTCAAAGCTGACGCTCCGCTCATCCACAGCCGCGGAAACGTCCTTTCAAAGGAATATTTAAAACGCGGCGACGCTGACGCAGCCATAAGAAACTCCAAACACGTTGTAACGAATAAGTACCGCACTCCATTTAATGATCATGCGTTTATGGAGCCTGAATGCGCGGTGGCTCTCCCTGAAGGGGACGGGCTCCTGGTTTATACCGGAGGGCAGAGCGTTTATGACGAGCAGCGTGAGATAGCGGAAATGCTAGGCATTCCACAGGAAAAGGTTCACTGCCATTCGATGCTTGTCGGAGGAGGATTCGGAGGAAAAGAGGACATGAGCGTCCAGCACCATGCGGCGCTTATGGCATGGCACGTTAAGGCTCCTGTCAAAGTCAAGTTCAGCCGCCAAGAAAGCCTGCTCTACCACACCAAACGCCACGCCATGGATATGGAATTCACTACCGCATGCGATGAAAATGGCATGCTCACAGCCATGAAAGCCGTGATCATCGCCGATACGGGAGCATACGCCTCGCTTGGCGGGCCTGTTCTTCAAAGGGCGTGCACTCATGCCGCGGGACCCTACAATTATCAGAACATTGACATCCTTGGAATGGCAGTATATACGAACAATGTTGTAGGAGGAGCGTACAGGGGCTTCGGCGTGACGCAAAGCTGCTTCGCGACTGAGAGCAACTTGAACCTCCTCGCGGAGATGGCAGGCATTTCCGCGTGGGAGATCAGATACAGAAACGCCATAAGGCCGGGGCAGGAACTTCCTAACGGGCAAATAGCCACCTCCGACTGCGCTATGGCTGAATGCCTTGAAGAAGTGAGAAAAGTTTTTGAAGATAACAAGTACGCAGGCATAGCATGCGGATACAAAAACAGCGGAAAGGGAATCGGCATTAAGGATGCCGGACGTGTAAAAATAAGCGTTGAAGGAGGAAAGCTCCGGATACGCACGTCAGCCGCTTGCATGGGACAGGGGATCGCTACTGTCTGCACTCAAATGGTCTGCCAGGAAACAGGCGTTGATCCCTGCCTCATCTTCCATGAGCGCCCAGACACACTACGGACGCCTGACAGCGGAACCAGCACAGCCAGCCGTCAAACGCTCATAACTGGGGAAGCGGCGAGGCGCGCCGCTTCCCTTCTATCCGAGAAGCTGCGCCAGGGCTTGACGCTAGCAGAGCTTGAAGGCCAAGAATTCTATGGGGAAATGATTCCAATCACAGATCCCATGGGATCATCCAAGCCGAATCCTGTAAGCCATGTAAGCTACAGCTACGCCGCCCAGGTGGTTTTGCTCGATGATTCGGGAAAAGTTGAAAAAGTCATAGCCGCATATGACGTAGGAACTCCAGTCAACATCCAAAGCGTTGAAGGACAGATAGAAGGCGGCATAATCATGGGCTTGGGCTTCGCCCTGACTGAAGACTACCCCGTTAAAGGCGGATACCCTCAAGTCCAGTATAAAACGCTCGGACTGCTCCGCTCAACAGACGCGCCCCCTATGAAAGTCATTCTCGTCCAAGCCCCAGGAGAGAAGCTGCCATTCGCCTTCGGCGCAAAAGGAGTCGGCGAGCTCTGCCTGATTCCAACATCCCCCGCAATCGCTCATGCGTATTACAGGTATGACGGAAAATTCAGAACAAGGCTGCCGCTCGCCGGCACATACTATAAAAAGTGAAAATAAGCGCTCTAATCCCTGCGGCCGGACTTTCTTCAAGAATGGGGCGCTTCAAGCCGTTGCTTGATTTCGGGGGCAGAACTTTAATAGAGGCTTCAATTGCCAGCTGCTTTGACGGAGGGGCTGAAACAGTCTTGGCAGTTCTCGGATTTCGGCGGGAGGAGGCGCAGGCGGCCATACGAAAGTCTTTTTCGCCTGAGAAGGTTATAGTGGCAGTGAATCCGAACTTCACCTCCACTGATATGTTCGAGTCAATAAAAATAGGTTTGGAGATCTTGCCGGACTGCGACGCGTTTTTCTTGCTTCCGGCGGACATGCCGATGGTGAAAATGGAGACATTTCAAATGCTTGCAAGGGCGATGGAAGAAGAAAACGCTCAAGCGGCTTTTCCTAAGATGAACGGCCGCATCTGCCATCCTCCTCTCATTAGAATGAGCAGCTTGCCTTATCTGATGGAATTTAAGGGTGAAGGCGGCATGAAGAATGCGCTTAAGGCGCTCGATAATAGAATTGCAGTCGAAGTGGACGACGAAGGCTGCCTTATTGATGCGGACAAGGCTGAGGATTATGAGAAGCTGAAACGGCTGGCGCGATCCCGAGGCATTGCATTTTAGGGGCGGGGCTGCGGAGCGCATCATGAATGGACGCGCGCAAATATACTGATTTGCATTGAAAGTTCCCGTTATGGAGCTTGAATATACACTCTCGTTGTATAATCAAGCTCCATAACGGGTACATTGGACTGCAAATCGGCATAAAATCAAGTTTCGTCAAGGACATATGTTTGAACAATCCATAGATAAGCTGCATAATGCTCAGCCCCCATAGTATTGTTTTTTATACTTGAGGATGAAGCAAGGAGGTTTTGGCATGCATCCGATTAGCCAATCTGTCAAAAAAAAGGATCACTCAGTCAAGATGGACGGCAGCGCCCTATATGCAGGAGATTACGGCAAAGATGGGATGCTCTTCGGCAAGCTGGCGCGGTCTCCCCATGCTCGGGCTCGAATCTTGGGCATTAATCTTCCTGAGCTTCCAGAAGGCTATTTTTCTGTCGACTGCCGCGATGTCCCGGGAGAAAACAGAGTGCATATCGTCATGGACGATACTCCTGTTTTCGCTGAAGAAACAGTCGAGTTCATAGGAGACCCCGTACTTATGATAGTCGGTCCTGACGAAGCCGAAGCATCCAGGCTTGCGTCTCTGGCTGAAGTGATCTATGAGCAGCTTGAGCCTGTGCTTGACGCAAAAGAGTCTGAGACTGCCTTTTTCGATTACAGCTTTGGAAAAGGCGACGTGGATGCGGCTTTTTCGCTAGCCGATAAAGTTTATGAGGAAGAATTCCGCACGGGATACCAGGAGCAGGCGTATCTCGAAACCCAGGGCATGATAGCGCAACTGGACGGCGACAGGATGATTGTGCACGGCTCTCTCCAATGCCCCTACTATGTTCACGGCGCCGTAGCCAAGGCTCTTGGATTTCCGCCTGAAAAGGTTCGGATATCACAAGATTTTACGGGAGGGGGCTTTGGAGGAAAGGAGGCGTTTCCTTCAATTCTGGCAGCGCAAGTTGCTGTCGCCGCCAATAAAGCTTCCGGGAAGCCCGTCAGAGTGATATTTGACAGGCGTGAAGACATGGAATTCACCAGCAAGCGTCATCCGTCCATATGCTCTTACAAAGCGGCGGTAAAAGACGCCAGAGTCGTCGCTTTGGATATAGACGCAGTATTCAATTCCGGAGCATACACCACTCTCTCCGCAGTGGTTCTGCAACGCGGCATCATAGCGTCAATGGGAGTATACAATATTGAAAACCTGCGCGTGCGCGGGCGGGCTGTGAAGACCAACACAACGCCTACTGGAGCTTTCAGGGGATTCGGAGCGCCTCAGACGTTTTTTGCAATTGAGACTTTAATGAGCCATCTGGCTCGGGATTTGGGGGAAGAGCCCCTGTCTTTCAAGGCGCGCCATCTGGCAAAGCAGAACGATGAAACCTCAACAAGCGGGAAATATCACTTTCCTGTTCCGATTCCTGAGATGATTGAGGAAACCGATCAAATGAGCAGCTACAGGCGCAAGCGCGAAGAATACGCGAAGCCCCAGCATGGCCGCTTCAGGAAAGGAATAGGCATTTCACTGTGGTTTCATGGAGCTGGATTCACCGGAAGCGGGGAGCGCGATTTCATCAAGGCGGTTGTGAAGCTTCACAAATGCAAAGACGGCAGAGTGGAAGTGCTGACGAGCCAAAGCGACATCGGACAGGGAATCAGGACTACCCTTTCAAAGATAGTGGCAAATGAACTGGAGATTCCTCTGAATAATATTATATGTGAAAACCCGGACACGGACAAAGTCCCTGACTCAGGCCCCACAGTTGCAAGCCGGAGCCTCATGACGGTCGGGGAGCTGCTTCGCCGCGCATCCATCAATCTTAAGGCTTGCTGGAAGGACAATGAGGAGCAAGTTGTAGAAGAACGCTTCAAAGAGCCTGATTTTGTAATTCCTTTCGATCTGTCGAAATTTCAAGGCGACGCCTACCCTACTTTCGCCTGGGCTGTCGCGGCGGTGGAACTCCAGGTTGACGCTCTTACGGGAGAGCATGAAGTTCTGGGCGCTTGGGGTTCATTCGATGTGGGAACGCCTATAGACATTAACATTGTAACCGGACAGATGGAAGGCGGCCTGCTGCAGGGAATCGGATACTCTTCAATGGAGTGCATGAACGCCGATTCAAAGGGTCGCATACGGGATGTCAGCTATACCGACTACATCATCCCTACATCCGCGGATGTTCCAAAACTGGAAGTCAAGTTGCATGTTGAAGAGTACCCGCTGGGGCCTTACGGCGCCAAAGGAGCGGGAGAGCTTCCGCTGGTTGGGGTTCCGGCCGCGTATATAGAGGCTCTGGAGCAGGCTTTGGGAGGCATTTCTCTATACCATGCGCCGTTCACTGCGCAAGAGACGCTTTTCGCGCTGAAGCGAAAGGAGGCTGGCAAAGTTGGCTGAAGTGACGACATTCACCCTTAACGGCAGCACATCCTCTTACAAGGGCAATCAATCGGCTCGCCTTTTGGACGTCCTCCGGGACGAATACAAATTGACCGGGGTCAAGTGCGGATGCAAGGAAGGCGAATGCGGGGCGTGCGCCGTCATAAAAGACGGAAAGCTTATAAACAGCTGCATGGTCGCGATGGGATCAATAGCTGGCTCTGAAATAACAACAATTGAAGGATATAAGAAGACGGATCGCTTCGCTGCTCTAGATAGGGCGTTTGCCAAGACATCGGCAGTGCAGTGCGGATACTGCATGCCGGCAATGGCGCTTGCCATCGAATGCCTGCTCTCGGAAAACCACGCTCCATCTGAGGAAGAGATACGGCGGGGCATTTCAGGAAATCTCTGCCGCTGCACAGGATATAATGCAATTGTAAAGGCCGCAATGCTTGCGGCGGAGGAAAGCGGAGAGCTATGGCAAAACTCCGTCAAGGCTGCAAAGGCCGCATTTGGATTCACCCCAAAGAATTTGGATGAAGCTCTTGAAATCAGAGCCGCCCGAAATGCAATACCCTACGGAGGAGGCACTGACTTGATGATAAAAGCAGATCCCGATGCGGACTACCTGTTTCTGGAGAATATAGAAGAGCTTAAGAGAGTGTATGAAGATCTGGAATTCATCCATTTTTCCGCTGGTTGCACCTTTTCTGAGCTTCTGAAAAACAGTCTGGCTCCAGGGATTCTAAAGGAGGCTCTGAAGGGGATAGCGGCGCCAGCAATAAGGAATTTCGGCACAATCGGAGGAAACATCGCAAATGGAAGCGCAAAAGCCGACAGCGCTCTGGTGTTCATAGCCGCCGACAGCAAGATTAAGCTTCAAAGCGTGCGAGGGGAGCGCGTCATCCCCCTCAAGAGCTTTTATCTGGGAAGAAAGAGAACCGCCCTTGAAAAAGATGAAATTGCAACAGAAGTGCTGATGCCGAAAAAATGGTTGAACTGCTGCAGCTATCATAAAGTCGGCGCTAGAAAGGCGCTGGCGATTTCCAGGATATCGTTCGCGGGATTCTTTTCCGTTGAAAAAGGAAAAATAGCCCATAATGCGGTTGCTTTCGGCGCCGTTGAAGACGTCTTCATAAGGCGCCCTGATCTAGACGAGATGCTTCTGGGACTCACTCTCGAAGAAGCGAAAAAGGCCAAACCCAAATACCTCAAGGCATACGAGGACGCTATAAACCCAACTGAGGGAAGAGTGTCGGCGTCATATAGAAAAGCGGTCTGCCTCAATCTTCTCGGCGAGTTCATTGATTCAATGCTCAAGAGGGAATATTCATAAAAGAGATTTCTCAAAAAGCGCTTTTCTATACTGTTTAAAGGAACATTGAATGAAAATCGGCATAAAATGCGCTTGATGCTATACTCGGCTGCTTTCATCCTGAGAGGTGGACGCATTGTCATAGGGGCCAGTACGAAAATAGCTACGGAATTTGATAATATCAGACTAAAAGATTTAAATGCGATAATTTTAATCAATGGCGGTGAAGTGCAGCTTCTTAGGGTTCGCATGCAAATCAGTATATATGACGACCGAATGCGCCGACGGAGTTGTCAGTTGGAACCAGCAAACGAAATGAAGTGCGCTCCATCCTGAACCTTCCTCTCTGAAAATTCTTTCCCAAACAATAGCAAAATTCAACGGAGTATGCTCAGCACTGAATGTTTGCAAGTTTTTAGCAAAGCTGCTCAGCATATAGGGGGGATTCTTCTGAAACAGCTCTCAGGTTTCGGCCAGCAAATTCTCGATCAAGTTGATCGTTTCGTGCGCTTGCGTGAATAGTTCCTTTGCAAGCGCCATTTCTAAATCTCCGCAGAATAAAACGAATCCCCTCTGCCAGCAATAGCAGAGGGGATTGTTCTTGTTGCAATTCTATATCGTGACTGTCTACTTTTTCCCGGTTGGCAATGTGGACTCCAAAGCCCTTCATCCGTTTACGTTTGAGGAGTTTTATGGGCGCAGGACGGAGAATATATTGCTTGAAGAAATCAAGGCCGGGTTCGCAGCAAATACGGCCTTGAACCAGAGCCTGCACAAAAAAGCAATGGAGCTTTACTAGTTATATTTGATATACTGATTTTCATTCAATGTTCCTTTTTTGGAGCTTGATTATCCATTGAAGCCTGTATAATCAAGCTCCAAAAAAGGCAGTTTAGTACGAAAATCAGTATAGTAGGAGGCATGCCCTCAAGCGTATTGGAATTCACAAACACCAATTTTCTCATTATTGTTTCAGATATTCAGAATAGAATTATGAATGACTATATCGCGGATATGGCGAAGTACGCAAGCGATAGCCAGGCAATCGAAATCCGGGCGGCGTATAACTCGGTTCCCGCTCAACTGGCAAAGGAAAACAAAAAGTTTCAGTACAAAGTGGTTCAAAGGGGTGGAAGCAGCTCTATCTTTGGGAAAGCGATTGATTGGCTAGAAACTGCAAAGATAGCAAATAAATGCCATAATCTGACTACTCTGGAGATTCCCTTGGAGACGTACAAGGATTTTGCGAACTTCAAGCTGTACATGAGCGATACAGGGCTTTTGACAATGAAAAGCGGAATGGCGCAGGAGATCATTCTTAACCCCGCCATATCGGACAATAGATTCTTGGAGGCTATCGCCGAAAACTATGTGGCGCAACATTTTGCCTGCCGTGAAAAGCCACTGCTCTGTTGGAGGAGCGACAGCAAAAGCGGTGGCCAGGCAAAGATTGATTTTGTATTGCAGGATGGAGCGAATGTAATTCCCGTAGAGGTGAAAGCGGGAGACAATGTAACTTCACGCAGTCTGAGCGTGTTTGTAAAGAAGTATGCCCCGCCATACTCCATCAGGATTTCAGCAAAAAACTTTGGATTTGAAAACGGAATAAAATCTGTACCATTGTGCGCGGCTTTTTGCATATGAACTCTGATTCAGGAGAATATTACACAAAAAGCAGACTCTGGACAGCAATGCAATGCGAATATTCTGCTATTTTGAAATAATACGCCATATAGTTATACTGATTTTCGTACTAAACCCCTATGACGCTACGCTTCACCGCCAAGAGTGAAAATATAAAGTCAATTGTGCGTTTGAGGCATGTACAAATGTCCATGAAATGTATTTTCGTACTAAAATATAAAGTCAATTGTGCGTTTGAGGCATGTACAAATGTCCATGAAATGTATTTTCGTACTAAACTGCCTTTTTTGGAGCTTGATTACTTAGCGAGCGCGAAATGCCGATAGCGGCATTTCTCACCGCTTAATGGACAGTCAAGCTCCAAAAAAGGAACATAGAATTCCAAATGTGCATTTTTGAAAATTCAAAAAAATTCACCAAATTGAAATGCGGATATTGGTATTATTATCCAAATTCTTTGGTAAATGTAAACAAAATGGGGGTATTTTAGCGCTGA
>JAISZB010000206.1 GCA_031269465.1 Clostridiales bacterium
TCCAGCTTCCTTCAGATTCCACCCCGCGATGGACGCCCTTGCCTTTGGCTCGTGGTTCCTACTGCCAAGCCCACAGCGGTCTCGCACCGCCTAGCTGTCATTCATGCCGGTCGCACAAAGAAGAATGCTGTCCATCGGGACAGCATTCTTCTTTTCGTTTGCTACTAAAATATATCTGCTTCTTGTCACTTGGGATATTTGTTTTTAAATTCTTTTGAATCATCTGATCCTTTATGATATATTCTGCCTTTAAGCGCCGGGCCATTGAAGTCATATTGACCTTCATCATTTATGCTGTCGCCATAATAGCTTATAGCTTCCAATTCATGGCTATTTATCTCATAATGCTCTATTTCAAATGCAGACTCAACTGCATTTGTTTTCACAAGCTCTCCGACAAATCCAAAACCGGTCTCGTCAATGTTTCCAACTAAAGCTTTAAACAATCTGCCGAAAATGTCGTCTCCAGGATCCTCGGCCCAAGAGGTTTGAGGAGTAGAGAATTTCTTTTCTCTCAGAGCATCCAAGCCTGCTGAAGTGGCTACTCCGTCTTCAGGCAAGGCGTTGAAGTAGAAGCTGTACTGATCGTTTGACAAAGTATTGCCGCTTATCTTCACATCGCCTGGCGTAGACTCATAGACTTTGCTTATATAAAGGGCGCTTGCCGGAGCGCTGTAAGGTACTGAAGAAGTACCGCTTCCATAAGAGGCGCTCAGATCATTGCCTTTTATTTCCACACTTGTATCATAAGTCAAAAGAGCAAGCGCCTGCACTGCCTGCTGCTGATATCCTTTCGCAGTTACTTTGTTGCCGGAAATTGTCATATCTTCAGGCGGGGAGCCTTTTGTGCCGCCTATGAAAATTCCTGCGGTAAACGGTTTGTCTCCCTCTATATCAACTGTGCAATCTTTAATAGAAACGCCTTTCAAGCCTCCTGCATTGGAAGAATCAAATGAATCTCCTACAGTCCTGCGGCCGGCAAGGATCGCGCTGTAGTAGTTGCTGCTGGCCCCCCATGTCGCAACAACGCCATTCGCCGAAGGACTTCCTATATTGAAGTTAACGCCTTCCAATGTGATGTTGTCATTGGCAATCCAGAGTCCAACTTCAAGCGACTGAGTAGACAGGCCCTTTATTGTGACATTTCTGGAGTTTCTTACTTGAACATCCCCGATTACTAGCCTTTGGCCAGCATTTGCGTCATCATAGAACTCTTTATTCAGTTCAAGAACGGTGTATAGGGCGCTGCCGCTTGCAATATCCTCAACAGCCTTTGCAAGCTGAGCCGCAGATTTTATCTGCATGAATCCTGTGGCTGGAAATTCAACCATGACTTTTCCGCTGCCTTCGGAGTTTGTAGCCGCTACTCCATTTACCGTGAAGAAATTGGCATCCAAGCCAATGAATGTAAATGTTGCTTTAGGAGTCAATGAGATTTCAGCGGTATAGATTTTTTCAGCGTCAAATTTCACATCCTGTGTATCCCACTTGATTGTTCCGGTATACTGATCAGTTTCAATGTAGCCGCTAGTAATATCTTCACCATATGTTGGAGTCTGCACCCCACGCACTTCCGAAATGGTTACGGTGCTGTCAGTCTTGGGGAATACAGCAGTCAAAATACCTGTAGCGGAGTCAAATGATGAACTTTCAGCATTTTTGACAGTGAAATGATTCTCTGGCAGACTGGCAAAGGTAAAGCCTTCCTTAGCCTTTAAGGTGATGAGAGCTGTATACACAGTGCCTGGCTTGAAATCTCCATCTAAATCCTCGTCGCCGTCCTTCCACTGAAGCTCCGCAGTAAATTCCTCAGTCTCAAGAACGTTAGAGCTTGGGGTTTCTCCAGCTTTTGGAATCGATGGCAGTTCAACCATGTGCTCGCTCGCAAAGCGTTCTGTTACGGGGAATACCGCCCTAATTACTCCTCTTGAAGCTTCGTTCGTAGAGGATTGCGCTCCGTCAACTTCGAAATAATCCTTTGAGACTCCTGAAAGAGTATATCCTGATTTCGGAGAAATGGAGATTTCAGCTTCATAGATGGAATTTTCCCCAAAAATCGCCAAGTCCTCATAGAAATCTTCTTCCCCCTGAAGCCTCCACTTAACAGCAGCTGAATACCCAGGTTTACTGAAACTGGATATTGGCTTAGAGCCCGAAGCAGGCTTCAAGCCGTCAAAGCTGATAAAATAGCCTACTTTACTAGGACTGGGGCTTTCTGATCCAGAAGAAGATCCGCTGGAAGAGCCTGAGCTTGATGATGCTCCTGATACGGCAACATCATTTATAATTGCAGTTATGCCGCTGGCAATGGTGAGACTTTCAGGCCTTCGCTCAAGCACAACGCCTGGAGCTGAAATGAACGCTCTCTTTATGAGGCCTTCGCCTATAACCTCAGTTGAAGCATCCGCCGCAAGGGAGTTAATGACTGAGCCTTCCTCTGTTTCAATTTTAGCGTTGTCTCCCTTGACTGTCAGTTCATTCAAAGCGACATCCCTGCCGATGAAAACCCTGTTATCTTCGCCTTCCAAAGTTATGCCTTCGGCATATGCTCCCTCATGGAATTCCAAGACAACATTTCTACCGGTTGAGACTATATCGCTTAAGGCGGAATCATTGCTGAATGAAACTCTGACATTGTTTTTTTCCACCCTGATATTTTTGGCAACAGTGCCGTTTAAGTAAACGCTGTTTAATCCGCCGCCTCTGATGTGAAGCGTGCCGTTTATTAGCAGATTGTCAAGATGCACATCGCCGTCTCCAACTTTTTCGTCTATTGTCGCGTCATTTGCGGTGATGTTCTTCAAACGCACATCTTTTGAAAGAACATTCACTTTATTGACATTCCACGTTCCTCCGGTTGGACCGAAGGTTCCAGCTAAGGCGAATGAACGGATGTTTGAGTGCACATTGTCCAAAAGAACAACAGCTTCAGCTCTTGTAATGCTGTTTTGCGGATTTATCCTGCCGTTTGATCCTGTAGCCAGGCCTTCTGATATGATTCCCGCTACAGCGGCTTTGGCCCATTCTGAAACTGAAGCTCCGTCCGCAGCCGCTAGAAGTATAGAAGTTTCTTGAGTCGAAACTTTAGCAACCCGCGCAGTCATAGCCATTGCTTCCTGCCTCGAGACAAGCTTTTCAGGCGACATTCCGTTTACGCTCGTCCCTGAGACGTAGCCTGCCGCCAAAGCGGATTCAATAGCATTGTAATACCATTTTTCAGGCGAGACGTCAGTATATTGGGATATGTCTGAACTGACGCCTCCAAAACCCTTCATTCGATTCATGAGGGCGATGAATTCCGCTCTCGTAATAGCTTCATCCGGACGGAAGCTACCTTTTCCATCTCCGACAAGCCAGCCTTGATCCGACCATTTTGTCAGAACATCATTAGCCCAATGGCTTGATATGTCAGTTGAAGCTCCGAAAGCAAATGCTTGAGGCAGGGAAATTGAAGCCGCAAGCGCTATAAATAATGCGAGCATTATTCTCGACTGTTTTTTCAAAGGTAATGACTCCCTTCAGATGCAATATTCCGTTGGCAACTTCAAACAGCTCTGGCTAAGGAAACGCAGATATTCATGAATCTCTGAATAATAAGGGATCTTTAGCCGACTCTCTTGAAGAAGCAGTAACAGGTTTAACCAGAAGTTTGCCAGCCATCAAAAATCAAAGGCATGGCTTATGCTATATGAAATATCCCTTGACGGCTAAAGCAAATCAAGATCATTTCTGATTTACTTTAGCATGGATTAGTTTGTGGAATCTGAATAAAATTATGTGATTTAAAAAATGTATATTTTGTAACACAGCCTTAGTAGCATTAAAGGCTTGCATTTTGATGGATCTGTATTGATTTGCTTATGAAACAACCTATTGAATTAACTTTTTAGCATATCTATTAATCAGATAAAAATAGGTGGATGCCTGCAAATCAGAGTAAAATATAAGAGGAAATGATACTCAAATCTCATACGCCTTATGCCACAAATCTTTTTATTATGCTTGCAATGTGACATTTTATTCATATAGGATTCGAGTGTCAAAAGTAATTTTTTGAGAAAATTGCCCTGCAGATTAGCTTAAAAAAGCCATTCTCCACCAGCGTTTTTGCTCTAAACAGGCTTTTGACACCCGAATCATATAGGAATCAGAACAAAACCAACTATTAAGCGAGGTTGTTAAACGGTGAAGCGCACCGTCATAGGGGTTAGTATTAAACCACCTAAAAAAGCCTTTTTCTTTCGTCTCGATTTTCTTTCCCAATATTGAAAATTATAAAAAAGCATGCTATAACAGTTCTATTGTTTGGACTGATAAATATACAAACTCAGACGGCCTCCGAACGACAACAATTAAGCGGTAAGTATCAAATGTTGATTTGCCGCTTCACTGCGTTGGCCGACGAAATTCGGCAAGCAATTATCGCCGTGACGATGGTATGCGCCGGTGACATTACCGCTCTGATAAATGCCATCGAGTCACTCCTAACGGGAGAATGTCCAAAACAGCGGCAGGTTATTAAAATACATCATGATTGACAAACAGGAAAGTATGCTGATTAGCAATGAAGGTACCTATTTTGGAGCTTGATTATACAGCGAGTGCGAAATGCGAAATAGGCATTTTGCACCATTCAATGGATAATCAAGCTTAAAATAGGTACATTAGACCGCAAATCGGTATAATAAACTGACTATCTTCTGATTTGACTGCATACGGTTTTGCATAGAGTAAGGGCAGTTGAGCTAAATAAAACAGAACCAATTTAGCACGCTGGGGCGAATTTGGGTTTGCGCGAGTGGATTCCTGGCTAAGCGCGCAGAATGAATGCAGATGTTGAAGGACGTTATACTAGCCGTTTTGCATGCATTGTTTCTGTTATAGTTGGTATGCACATCAGTTTTACTTCAAAGCCTTGCCAAAAAAGAGTTAATATTCCTCCTTGTCTATCAAACTTATCAAGTTATAGCTCTTCATGCGTCCACGTAAGAATGGACATAATTGTAAATGTATTCAAACTGACTATCGTTAGAAAATTGTTTTGAGGCGGGAATACAATGCCTCAATGGATAATGCCGCCTTAAGATCGCTATATTTGACTGCACATGGGACAAACGACGCCTCAAACCTCAAAGAATATTCTCTTGCGTCAAAATGAGTCAAATTCGAGCAGCACACTGAAATTCTAAAGAGGCTTGCTGATGAAAAGGCTGAACGAAAACGTAGACAGGATGAAGGAATGATAAAGTCATAAAAACTCTGAAGAGAGCCGACAAATCGGTCTAATGTTCTGATGAATGGAGTGGAGCGCAATGACTATTTTCTATTTTACATCTACTGGCAACAGCCTTGCCGTTGCTAAGCGCATAGGTGGAAATTTAATATCAATTCCCCAAATTATCAGCGATTTGAAACCCGAGTATAAGGACGACGCCATAGGCGTTGTTTTTCCGGTATACGGCTTCTTTATTCCGAAAATGGCGAGAAGGTTCCTCGCTGAAACAAAACTGTCTGCAAATTATACATTTGCGATTGGCACATATGGCAACATGCCAGGAGCGTGTATGCGGAACGTGCAGAAATACGCTCTTGATCACGGAAATCGCATCGACTACGCAGAAAGCCTGTTGATGGTTGACAACTATCTGCCTAATTTCGAGATCGCGGATCAAATAGCAAAGCTCCCAAAAAAGAATCCCGAAGAAAACCTTAAAAGGATCATCGCTGATATAGAGGCTCAAAAAAAGCTTGAGGCAACTGCGAGTTTACTTTGGAGGCTTTTTACATCAGCGATTGCCGCAGCTGAAAAGGCTTGGGCGAAAGACACGCAAGCGCAAAGCTATATCTTAAACAAGGACTGTGTGTCATGCGGCATCTGCGCAAAAATCTGTCCTGCAGGGAATATCTCTGTCACAGACAAAGTGCAGTTCGGGAGCAACTGTGAATGGTGCCTTGGGTGCGTTCACCTTTGCCCGAAAAATGCCATCCATTTGAAAAACGAAAAGAGCGCTGAGCGTTGGCGCAATCCAGAAGTGTCTCTGAAAGAGATAATTGCTGCTAACAACCGGATATAAGGTACTTCGAACTGCGAAGAAAAGATAATCCTTCACGTTAGTTCTTCTGAAATATGCGCGGAAGCGGTTGCAAATCAATTGATAGCGCACAATATTTCCTGCTGAGCAGCCGAGCCTATTTTATTGGTTTAAGGCATTGCTTATAAATAATTAATATTCATCATATTTATTCATTTATATGAATGGATGCGCTATGCGTCTGACAGGTTAAGCCAGGCGTTTTTGCGTCCGAACTATTTCAACGACGCGCCCAGGCAGTAAGCAGGCAACAAAAACTTGCGGCGAAAGCCGCTGATTTCCTCTTCACGCGCAAGGGCAAGAAGCTCAAAGCGCAGGAGATTTGTGTAGAACAGGGCTATAGCCAGTGCTTAGACCTCGCGGATGAGGACTAGCTCAACAGCAACGGTGTAAGTTGCAACCGCATGATGTTCTGGAAGGCAATACAGCCTGCGAATATATCGATCTGCAGTCAAATGCATTGATGCTGTACGGTCAAGCTAATCAATCTCACATGAAAACCAGTATATGTCCAGCGATAAGTGAAAGCCAACCGCCAAACTGTTCTGTATGTAGGCTGATGGGGAAATAGATTTAATGCCCGTCAGAAATAGGGAAGGGCCATGAAAAGATGAGACGCATGCCATCTAGCGCAACTCACGCAGCGATTCTGACAGCATAGGCGAAATCGCTTGATAAGCGCCGCAATATCGAATACTCTATTATTGCGCAGAGGTGAAAGGCAGGTGAGGGCGTGCGGTTTACCATCAATGAAAACAGCGGATTAAGCGAGACGGAGGTAGTCATTAACTGCCAAAAGGCGGATGAGAGGATTCTGAAAATGGTAGCGATGTTCTCAGGCGAAAATCAGAAAATAGCTGGGATTGCTGACGGGCAAACTTTCCTGCTAAATCCCAATGAGATTTTCTACATCGAAACCGTGGACAGGAAAACGTTTATATACAGCGCAAAAAAGGTATTTGAGTCAGACTTGAGGCTGTATGAACTTGAAGAGCGTTTGTCGGCCATGGACTTCTTCAGAGCGGGGAAATCGTGCATTATCAATTTTACCAAAATCAAAGCCCTGCGCCCCGACTTTGGAGGCAGACTCTCAGTAACGTTGGAAAACGGCGAAAGGCAGACTGTCTCTCGCCAATATGTCCCATCAGTAAAGCGAAAATTAGGGATCCTATAGGAGGCTCTCAATATGAAAAAGGTTTTTGAAAGCGTAATGGAATGGAAAACGTCCGCAGCATTCATGTTCTCAGGCAGTGTAATTCTTTACGGAATCATCTCGCTTCTTTTGGGCAAGCGCGAGATATCGCTCGCTATTCTGGGTTCGCTTATGATTCTTTCAGTTGCTGGCTCGTTTTTGCAGTTTATTGCTTTCAGCGGACGCATCATTAAGCATATGCGCTATTCCCTGAGGATGATTTTGTTCGCCATTCCATTTTTAGCGATGCTTGCGTGCAGCGCGCTTGCGTTTCAGTGGTTTCCAAAGGAAAACATCGGCGCATGGATGTCCTTTATCGCTATTTTCATTATTGTTTTCATTGGCATGTCCATTGGCTATGAAATCTATTACCGCGTCATGGGCAGAAAGTACGACGGACTACTGGGGCAGTACCGCAAGCAAAATGAACAAGGGTAAAATGCAAGCAGCAATGAGTCTGACGCGGCAATTCAAACGCGTGAAATCGGCGGAGGGCGGAGTGTAAGGGTCTCCGCCCGAAAACCGGCAATCACATTGGCAATTCCGCAACTGTCGCGGAAACTGAGGGAAATCAGGCAGCGGCGAAATCTCCGCTTGTTATACTGATTAGCATTGGAAAGCTCCGATTTGAAATTTATAAAGTTTGCATAATTGACTATTTTTAAACTTATTATCTAATTAGGATAGACAACCGCGATTGAAATAAGAACTAATAAGACTGCTGAGTACAAATACGAAACCCATATTATGTTAAAGAAAAAGGCGATTGCAAGTAGAAACGTCGATATTCCTCTGAGAATTATGATTTTACCCATGAAATTGCATAGCGCTTTGATATTATGCTTTTCTTTTTCTCATTAAGGGAGGGCATTGTAGCCAGCGAGTAAGAATGAGCCGTGACCTGAAAGTAGTATAATACCAATAATAGTGATCATCAAACCGATTCTGCTCGACAATATCACCTCAAAAGAAGCGTTTCCCATGTAGCGTCGAAATCAGCGCCTGCATTTCCGCCGTCCGCAAGGATCGTCTAGACGGAATCCTTCAAATCCGCCGATTCCCGCCCTATTATGAGCAGCGCGCCTCTGCGGCCGGAAGCATTCGTCGGCGTGGCGCTGACGGCGAACGGCAGTCCGAGGATGCCGGCCGCGATGTGGATTTCCGCCACTGAGATCTGCTTTCCGCCATCACACCCCTTTATTTCCGCAGCATCTGCATTTTTCACGCTCCTTGAAACGACGATGAACATCGAAAGCTTGCATTTTCTTCAATTTATTATGCGCTCCCCCAGCATCAGCTCGCAGGGGGCCTTGTTGGTCGCGCTCTTTCCAGATCCGCCCTTTTCCGGCCAGGATCCGAAATAGCAGCAGGCTGCGGACCACTTCGGGAAGCTGTCTGGAAGATCCATCCATGTCGCGGCTGTTTCGAGGAGGCAGAGTATCGCGCAAAATACTTTATAAAGATCAAGATCTCGCGGGTTCGTCCTCTTTTTCGTCTCAAAAAACGGCCTTATAATTTCAAACTGCTCCCTAGCTGTATCACTTGAATATACACTTATACAATAAATTACTTAATATGTCGACAATAGATACCAGACAGGTTCTGAAAGCGCTGAATCAACCCCTGCAAACAGCTGAATCTCAACAGTTGATGTCAATGAAAATACAGTATCAACCCGCTTTGAGACTATCACCATATGTAAATGTTCAAAGGATGGCCAACCGCAGTTTGCCGTCCGAGATGATGCTTCTGCCGCCTCTCCTGCATAAATCGGCGGTATATTCAGATTCGCATTGGAGAGCTGATTTTGAGACCGGATTACAATGTGAAAGTGGATAATCCGGCCTCAAAATCGGCGCATTTGACTGCGGGTCACTAAATTTAAGAGGGCCAAATCAGAACTGATTGCGCTAAATTTTAAATTACTGCTGAATCAAAGCTGTGACAGACTTTGTCAAAGCGGAGAGCCGCTCTTTGGCGGAGCCTTCCGAGTCGGCCTTGACGCCGAAATAGATCTTTATCTTGGGTTCAGTGCCTGACGGGCGAACGCAGAACCAGGCGCCATCCTCCAAGACATAGTACAGGACATCCGATTCAGGAAGAGTAGTGGGATATACGCTCTTATCCCTTAAATTGCTTATGGTTTTGTTTTTATAGTCTCTGGCTTCAACAACTTTAACGCCGTCTATTTCTTCAAGGGGAGCGCTTCTTAAGCCGGCCATTATCCTGGACATGTCTTCCAGCCCCTGGATGCCTTTTAAAGTGATGGATTCTATGGTTTCTTTATAGTATCCGTATTTTTTATAGATGTTTTGGAGAGCGTTATAGAGCGTCAAGCCCTGCTTCTTGTAGAAAGCGGCCGCTTCGCATATAAGGAGGGCGGATACAACTGAATCCTTGTCTCGGGCATGAGTCCCAGCCAGGCTTCCATAGCTTTCCTCGAAGCCGAAAATGAATTCATTTTCTCCTGAAGCTTCAAACTCCTTTATTTTTTCACCGATGTACTTAAAGCCCGTCAGAACGTTCAAATATGAAGCGCCATAGGCTTTTGCGATATTTTCCGTCAAATCGGTGGAAACGATGGTTGATATGATTGCGGCATTCTCAGGAAGCGTCCCAAGAGCCTTCTTCTGTGAGAGGATGTACTCAGTCAAAATGACGCCGGTCATGTTGCCTGTGAGGATTACATACTCGCCGTTCGGATCTTTTACAATTACCCCGACTCTGTCGGCGTCCGGATCTGTTCCGACGATTATGTCCGCCCCGACTTTCTCCGCCAGCTTCTTTGCCAGGGTGAAGGCTTTGGGATCTTCCGGGTTGGGGTAGCTTACGGTTGAAAAGTCGGGATCCGGAAATTCTTGCTCAGGAACTACATATACATTTTTGAAGCCTGTTTCCTTCAAAGCTCTTCGTACAGGGATGTTTCCGGTGCCGTGAAGCGGAGTGTAGACTATCTTGAGCGTAGAATCAGGTATTATTTCAGGGTGTATGCTCTGGCTCTTGACGGCTTCTATGAAAGCGTCGTCAACTTCCGGCCCTGCGAAGAGAAACAAGCCGGATGCTTCGGCCTCTGCTCTGTTTGCAACTCGAATCTGAGAGAAATCAGTGACTTTGTTGACTTCTGTAATGATGTCTTCGTCGCGGGGGTACGGGGTCTGTCCGCCATCCGACCAGTAAACTTTGTAGCCGTTGTACTCCGGCGGGTTGTGGCTTGCTGTTACAACCGCGCCCGCAGTGCATTTGAGATAGCGCACTGCGAAGGAAAGGACGGGGGTCGGGCGTAGAGAGTCGAAGATGTAGCTTTTTATGCCATTGCCGCTTAGAACCAAGGCGGCTTCGATGCAGAATTCACGCGACATGCGCCTGCAGTCATGGGCTATTACGACTCCCATGGCCTGGGCGGTCGGGCCTTGCTTAAGGATGTAGTTTGCCAATCCTTGAGTGGCTTGGCGCACAGTATAGATGTTCATGCGGTTGGTGCCGGCTCCGAGGATGCCTCGAAGGCCCCCGGTTCCAAACTCGAGGTTCTTAAAGAATCGTTCCTTGATCTCATTGTCGTCATCTGCAAGAGCGTTGAGCTCCTGCTTGGTTTTTTCGTCAATGGCAGGATCACTGAGCCAGCGTTCGTATTCTTCTTTGTAGTTTGCCATGCAAATCCTCCTCGTAGCGATATAGTGTTTCCTGCGGCGCCTCACAGACTCGAATCTGTGGCTGGGTTGACTTGGCATTTGATAGTCCATGCATGCGCCCTTAAGCTGTGCAATTATATTATATCAGATATATGGGCTTGAGCAAGTATATTTTACATAATCTCAAAGACGCATACTGGCAAATTATGTTGATAAATGGCGGACGGGCATCATAGTGGATGGATTCTCTTTTTTCTATTATGATGATAATGCGAACCTGCTTAATCTGCTTCTGATTTCTTTCTTAAAGAGAGCTATGCATGATGCTCAACTGACATTGGGTTTATTATAGGCTTGCTCTCATATAAGCTTTCGGAATAGTTTAGGCCTGAGCATAAGTTTTTCCGCATATGGAGCTTCATCTTTTCGAGTCCCAGCAAAGTCTACTCAGCTGGAGCTTGAATGATAAAACCACGCCAAATGCCGTTTTTGAAATTTGACATTGATTTTGTTTTTTGATAAACTGTTTGAAATGCGTATGCCGATTTGCAGTCAGATGTACCTATTTTGGAGCTTGATTATCCATAGATGAGTATAATCAAGCTCCAAAAAAGGTAATTTTATATGAAAAGCAGTATAGGTAAATTCATATGCATATCAGTATATCTGAACAGCTGATGAAGGAGATGGTTGGTTTGCATAAAATGGTCAAGGAAGGCTTGACATTCGACGATGTACTCTTGATCCCGGCGCAGTCGGACATCTTGCCGGGGGATGTCAGCATTTCAACGATGCTGACGAAGAACATCCCCCTTAACGCTCCTATTATGAGCGCAGGCATGGATACAGTCACTGAGTCGCAGATGGCCATCGCGATGGCTCGGCAGGGAGGAATTGGAATAATACACAAGAACATGAATGTGGAAGAGCAGGCAAGCGAGGTGGACAAGGTCAAGAGATCAGAGCACGGCGTGATTACTGATCCATTCTCCCTATCTCCAAACCATTATGTGTATGAAGCCAACGATCTTATGGCCAAGTATCACATTTCAGGCGTTCCGATTACTGAAAACGACAAGCTGGTAGGCATTATAACCAATCGAGATCTAAGGTTTGAGACTGATCATAACAAGAAGATATATGAAATTATGACCAGAGAGAACCTGATCACGGCAGCTGAAGGAACGACTCTTGATCAAGCGAAGAAAATCCTTACCAAGCATAAGATTGAGAAGCTTCCAATTGTTGACTCAAAGATGAATCTCAAGGGACTCATTACCATAAAAGACATAGAGAAGATTATTAAATATCCGAATTCCGCCAAGGACAAGCATGGACGGCTCATAGTCGGCGCCGCAGTCGGAACAACCGGAAATGTGATGGAGAGAATTGCGGAGCTCATCAAAATGAAAGTGGATGTTGTCGTTATAGACACGGCGCATGGGCATTCATTAAAAGTGCTAAATTGCATCAGAGACGTCAAGGCGAAATTTCCTGAACTTGAAGTCATCGCCGGAAATGTCGCGACGGGAGAGGCGGCCACAGCCGTCATTGAAGCCGGCGCTGACGCCGTAAAGGTTGGCATAGGCCCAGGCGCCATATGCACAACGCGCGTTGTAGCCGGAATAGGAGTGCCTCAGATAACTGCCGTCTATGATTGCGCTGAAGCAGCTAAGCCTTACGGCATACCGATAATTGCCGATGGCGGAATCAAATTCTCCGGGGATATTGCCAAAGCCATCGCGGCCGGCGCAAGCGTCTGCATGATGGGAAGCCTTTTCGCTGGATGCGAGGAGAGTCCAGGGGATACGGAGCTTTACCAAGGCAGGAAGTACAAAGTTTATCGCGGCATGGGCTCCATCGCGGCGATGGAGAAGGGCAGCAAGGATCGCTATTTTCAGGAAGATGCGAGGAAGCTTGTTCCAGAAGGCGTTGAAGGAAGAACGGCATATAAAGGTCCTGTTTCCGATACAGTGTACCAGCTTCTCGGAGGACTCAGAGCGGGCATGGGCTACTGCGGGTGTCGAAGCATTGAAGAGCTCAGGGAAAAGGCCAGGTTTATTAAAATCACAAGCGCCGGCTTGAGGGAGAGCCATCCTCACGACATTCAGATAACAAAGGAAGCTCCGAACTACAGCGTAGAGTATTGACGGCTTGCAGACTCTGCGCGCCTATTTTGCAAATCGATTTTGAAGCTTTAGATGAAGCCTTGGCGCGGATGAAGCTGCGCCGAGGCTCTCTATACGCCGATTGTCTGGGCTTTAAAGATAATATCTCAAGGGGGCTTGTATGGCGCGGGATTTGATCATGGTTTTGGACTTCGGCGGGCAGTACAATCAGCTGATTGTCCGAAGGATTAGGGACTTGCATGTATACAGCGAAATCGTGCCTTACGACATTTCGCTGGAAGAGATAAAGAAGAAGAACCCAAAAGGCATAATTTTCACCGGAGGTCCAAACGTAGCCAGCGATGAAGGCGCTCCCCTTCCAGATGAAGGGATTTTCAGCCTCGGCATTCCGATTCTCGGCATATGCTATGGATGCCAGCTTATGGGATATATGCTGGGAGGCAAAATCGCCGCTGCCGGAAACAGGGAGTACGGCAGGGCTGAAATATCATTTGATTCAGACAGTCCGATCTTTCGCGGGATCGCAAAGGACAGCGCGTGCTGGATGAGCCATACCTACCTAATAACGGAGCTTCCCGCAGACTTCATGGTGACGGCTTCCACGGCGTCATGCAAAGTCGCAGCCATAGCAAACGAGAAGAAAAAACTCTACGGAGTACAATTCCATCCAGAAGTAGCGCACACTCCAGAGGGAAACGCAATACTGCAAAACTTCATAGGCATTTGCGGCGCGAAAGCTGACTGGATAATGGGAAACTTTACAGAAGAAATGATTGAGAAGCTTAGGGTCAAAATAGGGGATCGGAAGGTTCTCTGCGCTTTGTCAGGAGGGGTCGATTCCTCGGTTGCGGCTGCGCTGATTCATAGGGCGATTGGGAAGAATCTGACGTGCATTTTTGTGGATAACGGACTGTTGCGATTGAATGAAGCGGATGAAGTGGAAAAAATTTTTCGCGGCCAGTTCAAGATGAATTTGATAAGAGTAAACGCAGGGCAGAGATTTCTGTCTAAACTCAGGGGGGTTTCTGAACCTGAACAAAAACGCAAGATTATCGGCGAGGAATTCATCAGGATATTTGAAGAGGAAGGAAAGAAAATCGGCAAGGTCGATTTTTTGGTGCAGGGGACAATTTATCCTGACATAGTGGAAAGCGGAACTAAGCGCTCCGCTGTAATCAAAAGCCACCACAACGTGGGCGGTCTTCCGCAAGCAATGGATTTCGAGGAGATAATAGAGCCTCTCAGAGATTTGTACAAGGACGAGGTAAGGCTTGCGGGCTTGTCTCTTGGATTGCCAGAATATCTCGTATACCGCCAGCCTTTCCCCGGACCGGGGCTTGGGGTGAGGATCCTTGGAGAAGTTGATGAAGAAAAGCTTCAGATTCTTAGGGAGGCGGACTTTATATTCAGGGATGAGATAGCCAAGGCCAAGCTTGATAGGGAGATTTGGCAGTATTTCGCAGTCCTGCCGAACCTCAAGTCGGTCGGCGTCATGGGCGATGAACGGACTTACTGCCATGCAATCGCCTTGAGGGCGGTGACGAGCCTTGATGCAATGACTGCCGACTGGGCTGAGATTCCGTATGAAGTGCTCAGAATAGTTTCCAATAGGATAGTAAATGAAGTAAAAAAGGTTAATAGGGTAGTTTTGGATATAACATCTAAACCTCCAGCCACCATCGAGTGGGAGTAGTTTACGGTGAGCCGAAAAGCCTGTAATCATGGGCTTTTCGGCTCTTTCTCTATCAAAAATTGCATTTCTATTGCATTTTGTTTTCACTCCAGATTTTAGTACGAAACGGTGAATTGGTTCTTAGGTAGGTCAGCATTGTTTTGAGGAGCAGTCTGGAATTGGAGAACGCCTTTCAGTTTATGGGCGACGTCGAAATTGCTGTTCGGGTAAAGATGTCCGTAAGTCCCAAGAGTGGTTTCGATTTCTTCATGCCCTAAACGCTCTTTTATTATCAAAGGGTTCTCTCCCATGCTTATGAGCAACGATGCGTGTGAGTGCCTTAAAGCATGAATCAGTATCCTGTGTACTCCGGCTAAACTGGAATACCTCGTGATAGCGTGGGATAATGTGTGCTTCTGCGTGGGATGCCCGTTGTAGCTCATCACGAAATCTGTTTTAACAACCGCCTGCTGAACCTCTCGCCATTCCTGCAAGAGCGACAGGGTATCGGTGTCAAGAACAATTTGACGGTCGCTTGCTTTGGTTTTAGTTTCTACGAATCGGTAATCATCAAGGTTTTTGTAATACAGGTTTTTTTCGATTTTCAGGATGCCTGATTCAAAATCAATATCGCTCCACTGGATAGCCGTAGCTTCTCCAATTCGCATACCTGTCATAAACAAAAACACCAGAGAAATAAATGTGAAGTGTTGATAATAATCGTCCTTATAAATCAAGGCAAGCACTTTTTCAAATTCCTCTTTCGTCCAAAAATCAATCTTGGACTTCTGCTTCTTTACATTCCCGACTGTTTTCGAGGGATTGCTCTCAGCAAGACCTAAAACCACAGCCCTGTCCATCGCTAAGGAGAATAAACCTTGTATCCCTCTGACATACGAGGGCTTTAGTGTTTTCGTGAGCTTCAATTGCCACCTTTGAACGTGCATGGGTTCGATACTGCGGAGCTTTTGCGGAAAGAAATACACAAAATGCTTATTGATTGTCGGCAACCTATTGTCGTAGGTTCTTTCTTTCACTTGCGTTTTGTACCACGGCAGAAAAACGTCCTGAAATAAACTCCTTTAAAGTAAGCTCGTCTTTCTGCTCCTGTTCCGCAAAATCTTCTGGCTTGGTGAGCATGAGCTTTGAGTAGGCTTCTCTGGCTTCACGCTTGCTTTTGAAACCACTCTGATATTTCTGAATCTGCTTCTTAGTCACTGGGTGGAATCCCAAGTTTGCACGAAAATAACCAACCGGGAGGGCTACCGGGCGTACAAGTCAAAGCCGTATATTTGCCAAAGCTGCAAAACTCGCCACAAATGCACAAATAGCAAGAACTACGTCAAAACAGTCGCCCAGCATGTTTGGTACGACTATCTTGAGAAAGCGGAGTATGTACGGCTATCGCCGCACGGCAAGGAATCCTACGCTTTACGCAGCCAAACAATAGAGCGGGTGTTCGCCGATGCCAAAGAGAAGCATGGCATGCGCTACACCAACCACAGAGGCCTTGCCCGGGTCACTAGCGGGGTCAGGCTTAAGTTCGCTGCTATGAACCTCAAAAAGCTGGCAATATGGAAATGGAAGGCTCCCCACTTCTCCCGGATTTTTACCTCCTTTCTTCACCTGTTCGCAATAAGGAAGCTTTCTCTCGCATGATAAACCCCTTTCTTTGACAGCCTGAGCCCCGCCTGAAAGGCGGGGCTGAAAGAAACTGTTACTCGGTGATGATTTTCCGTAGCTTCTCTATTGCTCCAGCCACAGAACGGGCGACAGACTTGTGGTTCACGCTCTCTATCTCACCGATTTGCCGATAGGATAGCCCGGCGAAATAGTAGAGCAGCAAGCGACGCCGTTGAACCTCGGACAGAGCCTCAATCGCAGAATAAAGATTACTCAGCCTGTCCATTCTAATCACAAGGTCGGCGAGATCTTCGTGAGGGTATACAGTAGTCGTGTCGGTCAAACCGTCTATGTACTCCTCTTTATTGAGATAGCGCCTATCTTGCCGCCCTTGGGAGCGGATTTGGCGGTCGGACTGCTCTAACAGTTCCTTTACCGCAGTTGATACTTCAACACAAATCCGCTTTCCATCTGCGGTGTTGTATTTTATCGTTACTAATAGCTTGTCCATTTTGTTTCCTCTGTTTCGATTCGATTGGGGTCATAGCGAAACGGAGTGGGTTGCGAACGTGTCCGAGGGATTACCTCATAGAGAAACAAAAAAATGCCCGCAGAGGACGGGGATCCCCTTTGGACATTTCTAATCAACCTTGTTATCTGAAAAAAGGCGTAGCTATATACATAGCAATTCGCATTTGTTACTCTGTAACAAACAAATGCTGGTTGTAATTTCTTGTCTGCTGGCTTAAACCATGCCGCAATGTTTCCATAGCGGCCTTACGTTATGTTGGGAATACCGTAAACAACATGACATAGAGATGCCTCCCATTACCGCTATGTCTTTAAAAAAGGTTGACTTTAATACGCTCCCGCAATTCTATTTTCCAAAAGGCAACTGCGACTTTGATTTTTTGTAGTGCATAGAAAAAGCCGATAACCTGAGAAAACCCACAAGTTATCGGCTCTGCGTCTTAGCGTCTGGCTCTGTAATAATTGAAGTATTCAGTTGTTTCACGTAAATTAGCGTTTCTTGTTTGCATTTGGGACAGAACAAGGGAAAGTTCACTAATTCAGTGTCTTCCCGCATTTGTATTCGCGTCTTGCTTTTGCAAACAGGACATAATAACCATTATTTTTAAAATATTACCCATCACATAGTTATAATTTTAGGTATAATGCGGGCATTGCATGGTCACTCCACGCTTTTTAGTGAAGCCGCCATATCTATTCCCTTGAATTTTCGCCCCAACAGATAGTTTACAAAAAGCGTGAATGCAAAAATCAGGACACAAGCCAGCACTATGCTGCCAATGGATATTGTCGCCGCTATCTCCATATCGGGGTTCGTGGACTGTATCATCATTGACCAGAGCAGACCATACCCAGCAACAGCGCCAAAAGGCAATCCGAACACCGCAATCCAAATATTCTCCCGGAGTACAAGCCGCTTCATTTCCTTTTGATGAAATCCTAAAACTTTTAGTGTTGCAAGCTCCCGAATTCGCTCGTGGTAGTTCAAGCGCCCCAACACCATCATGACGGCGAATGCCAATAGACCGGCAAAGGCAATTATAATCACCTGTAAGCTTTGTAGCAGATCCAAAATAATATTGATGCTGGATTCCATATCCTCCTTAGTTTGAACCGAAGCAATGCGAGGGTCATTTCGTAGCGATTCCAAATCTAAATTTTCGCTTTGAAACAGAAAAGCCCGAACAGTGAATGGTAAAGAGGAAATCTTTGAAAAGGCGGTTCGGGAAATATAGATTTCGTTGCCCAAAGGGAAATCCACAATATTTGCGATGTTGAGCATAAAAACACTGCCATCCAGACTTTCCGCTTCGACTGTGTCACCTATCTTTGCATCCAATGCCCTTGCCATTCTCGGCGTAATCAGCACACCATCTTCCGGCATCAAAACTTGATTACCATTCACATCTATAAAGTTTAGGCTGGTTTGATTATCTTCCAATACGACCAAGTACGGGCTATGCATATTACCGTCATCGCCATGCAGAAAAATGCTGAAAGCCATGCTTGCGTCGATGTGCTCTGCTCCTTCCAGTGCCTCATAGATGAATGTGGCATCCTCTGGCAACAGTGCTGTTTTCAGCTTGACTTACGCATCGCTCCGCATGGCGCTGTTCAATGTCTTGTCAAGCATACCGTTCATGGAATCCCGCATACCAAACCCGCACAAAATGAGTGCTGTTGAACCAATAATGCCTACCAGCCCCATTACCATACGAGCGCGATTGCGAAAGAGATTTCTTGTGACGATTTTTCCGCTGAAACTCAACCTTCTCCAAAATGGGGTGAATCTTTCCAAAAGAATCCGATGCCCCTGCGCCGGAGGTTTTGGGCGCATCAGCGTTGCTGCTGTGCTTTTGAGCGATTTTCTGCAAGAAAGAAATGCCGCCCCGCAGGTAACGACAGCGACACAAACTACTGCCAGCAGGTATTCGATGTTAAAAAAGGCTACCGCTGTTTCTTCTAAAGTATATTGGAGCGTTCCAATTTGGTACAGAAAAACCGCGATAAATCGCGAAATCGCCCAACCGACGAGCATACTTGGCAATGTAATGAAATGCCAAAAAGCGTGTAACGGCCAATAATTTCTTTTTTTGCGAAACCGAGCGAGCGCATGGTTCCCAAATGCTGACGTTGGTTATCCATCATTCTGCCCACGGTTATCCATGCTATAAGGGCGGTCTGCGGGGGCTTTATAGCTCATAAAAATAAACCTCAATCCCTTTCGCTTTCTTTATCTTTCGCTGTATCACGGTAGTTCAAAAGCTGTTCTGCGTTCTGCTTAGCCGTTAGAATATCCTGCATGAATTTCCGTACAGGATGATATTCCGCATACAGCTTTTTCTTCTCGGCGGCAAGGGTAGCGTACTCGCTCTGCAAGCACTTGATTGTGGGGAGCTTCTCAAGATTCAGCTCGTTAAATACTTCTTTGCCGCCCTGTGAGCGGTGATAGCTTGCTCATGCTCGGCAAGGTATTTCTTGCTGTACTTCGACGTGCGGTAGGCGTCAAAAACATCCTTTGTCTTGCTGTAAGCGCCGATGTGTTTTTGCAAGGTGGCAATCTCTTTCATGCGGCTGTCGGCGGTATTGATACGAACAGAAATGCCGTTAAAATCGTCTTTCGCTTTCTGCGCTTTTTCCTGTAAAACATCAAGCTCAGTGAGATCGTTATCCTGTAAAAACAATAGGGTTTGCGCCGCCTGCTTGAGATTGAAAATCTTTGCCCAACGCTCATATCCGGGCGAGTCCTGCGCCTTGATGGAGTTCTGAATATCAATGAGCAAGCTGACTTTTTGAGCGGGAGCGGGTGTGGCAGCTCTGGTTTTCTGAACCTTTCGCTTACCCTCGATACGCTCACGGATGGCGCTCTCGGTATAGTCCTCTGGAAGTGAGCGGAAGCGGATAAATCCTTTCTGCTTCTTGCCCTGTGAGTTCAATGTCTCCATGCGGAGCGAGATGGTATCTCCGCGCCGTCTGATCTCAACATCGGCTTCCTGCAACAACTTGAGAAACGCATCAAAATCGGTAGGCTTGCCCTCCAGAGCGGTGTCGATAGCGGCCGCCAACTTATCACGCCATGACGGCTCTTTCCTGCCAAGCCATTTGTGATAATTCTTGCCCTTGCTCGGCTTCGGGTTTTCGATAACCGACAATCCATGCTCAAGACAAATTTGGTCGGAGAGCCGCCGAATGGCTTTGCTTGAACCCCAAAAGTTTACGAATTTATGTGTGCTGTTAAGGGTCGTAGAATTAAAAACCACATGATTGTGGATATGATTTTTGTCTATATGAGTTGCCACGATAAAGGCATGATTTCCTTTGGTGAAGCGCAAGGCAAGCTCCCGCCCGATTTCATTTGCCTGCTCCGGCGTAATCTCTCCGGGCTTAAACGCCTGCCGGATATGTTAGGCGAGAATGTCATGCTTGCCCTGATTTCTGCCGGTGATGTCGGCGTACTGCTGTTTCGATAATAGAAATCCCGTATCGGCTGTTCGGGGCGCACATTCATATCCTGTGACAAGTTCGCCCTTGTGGGTCTTGTCGGGATTCTCTGCGTAGTCCGTGCGGTCGGTTATAGTCTGCGCTATAGTTTTGCCCTTGTTCACATGAAGCGGTTTCAGCCAAGATGTTGCCAATTATCAATCCCCCTCTCAAAGTAAAACGCACGGTAGGAGTTGCTCCTGCCGTGCGTTCATGTATGTAATATTGTTTATATCGCTTTTATTGAATCGTTCAGTATGTCCAGCTTCGCCAATATCCAAGCCATAGCGGTCGGCAATCCGTATGGGCTGAGTAAAAAGGCGAGTATCGTCACCGTGATGGCTGTCACTAAGTTGTGGCTTTGGCCTGCTACTCCATACGGCCAACCGAAGAAATATTGAATAAATGTCACAACCTCGCCGAGGAATAGTATCCCTGATACGATGTTGAGCAGAACCGCAACACGCTCAACAAGGAAAGTGAAAATCGCCACAAAGATTGTCAGGACAAGTGAAATCGGGAAATAATATTATCTTGAAAAATACCCTCATGTTGGCATACCGCGTGTGCGACGAGTTTGACGCAAGCGAGGTTGTGCAAAACTCCGACGGCAGTTTCACCGTTACGGTGACGTGGCCGGAGGACGAGTGGGTCTACGCCACGATTTTGTCCTACGGCGAGTTTATTACGGTTTTGGAGCCGGAGCATATCAGGGCAATCATAAAAGAAAAATCTCAAAAAATTGCGGAAAAATATTTATAATATGACGCACTGTTGTCAGGTTATCTGGTGTATAATGAGGTAGAAACCTGAGAGGAGGGTTACAAGATGAGCAATATAGACATCTACACCACTTGCCCGGAATTTGACACCGAGCATTTTCATCTGCGCCTCGTGCGCGAGAGCGACGCGGAGGATTTGCTTGAATGTTATTCTGACCCAGCGGCGCAAAAGTTTTTCAATTCGGATAATTGTACGAGCGATTTTTTCTACTCCACAACCGAGGAAATGCGAGAATGTGTTCAGTCTTGGATTAGCGAGTATAAAAAACGTCATTTTATTCGTTTTGCAACTATTGATAAAATCACGGGCAAAGCGGTCGGTACGGTTGAGATGTTCGGGGTTAAAAACTGGGACAACGGCATAGACGGCGGTTGTTTGCGGATTGACGTTAAATCTGAATTTGAAAAAACCAACTTTTTGTTTGAATTGATAGCCTTAGCAAACGACAACTTTTTCGCTCTTTTCGGCGCGGAGTTGATTGCCGTCAAGGCAATCCCGGAAGCAACAGAGCGAATTGCCGCGTTGAAATCAAACGGTTATGCGCCGTATGAATTGAGCAATCCGAATTTCACGCATTTTTACGCGAAAACTTTTCATAATTGAGGTGCGCGATATGATTATGACACCATACTTAATCGTCAAAGATATTCAAGCTTCGCTTGCGTTTTACAAGGCGTTTTTCAATTCGGAGCCTGACCACTACTGCCCGGGGCGCTTTATCGTTTTCAACGCGGGAAACACAAAATTATCTTTGTATAACCCGCAGTATGACGAAGAATTGATTCAAAGCGGCGCTAATTTAAGTGAACACTTTAACGACGCTTACCTTGCAAACAGGGAAAACATCGTCACATACGGCAACAATGTTGTGTTGAATATTGGCGTGGATGATTTGACCGCAGAATACAAGCGGGTGAAAGCATTGGGAATCGGCGCGGTAACTGATATGATGTACATTAACATTGCGGCACCGTATTGGTGTTTTTGGCTAACCGACCCGGACGGCAACCGCATTGAAGTCACAGGAGCATACAAACAGCAAGTTACCACAGAAGAACTTGTTACAGAAATCAAAAAGCTAACCAATCTTGAAAATGAACACCCCGGATTAGTCAGCCGACCCTTGCTGAAATTTCTCGGCGAGTGGCTTAATTCTTCCGCTGACCGCGAAAATATCGCTCAATCCCTGCCTGAACTTCGGGCCGCACTCGAGGAAGGGCTTGACGTTGATTTTACGGGAACCCAGTGGGAAGCAGAGTGGTTGGCTGACGGAAAGGTGTGCAAATGTAAGGCGTGTACGATTGCACGGGATTGTATTTCATTGATTGAAGAAATAGGAAAGGCGGTGCAGTAATGGCAAACGCAGTAAAAATCAGAAAGACCATGTTAAAACAGGGTATCGCGGAAGAAATTGCCCGGCAATTTGATTTCCCTGATGTTCGGGGTAGCTATGCCCCCATCCTTCCACTTGTTGCTCAAATGGACGAGTTGCTTACGCCCGACCAGTGCCTTGCGATTATGCAGGAGCAAGGGTGCAGTATAACGGGCAAACCCGACAAGGCATACCGAGCGTTCGGAAAAGAGAACGCAGATAAAACTGTGGCAGAGCGTATCCCTTTGCTTGACGATATTGATACTGTGCATAAATACAATGTCAGGCTGAACTTGGATGGGACTCTCTCTGTTTGGTGGGGAGAACAGGGCTATGACGACTGCCCCTGCCCGGTTGTGAAAGATGTGCCTCGCCCTCGCCTTATATCAAAAACGCACTGTGCTTGTTGCGGCGGTCACGCCAGACACCATTTGCAGAATGGACTGGGTGTGAAACTGAAGTTGCAGAACGTTGTATCATCGTCCGCAAGCTCAGACGGCAAGGAGCGGTGTGAGTTTTTGTTTGAGATTGTGGAGGGCAAGTGAGTGAACATCAAAAATCACCTATCCAATATTGCTTTACAAAGCGGTCTGTCGCCCGACACCTTGCAATTCCCCGACTGCGACATCGACCCCGCAAAAATCACAATCGCCCTAATCAGTGAGGTTCCGCCAGCCGACCCCGATGACGGTTTTTACAGCAAAGCTGAAAGCTCTGACTACATGAAAACCACCCTTGGACTATTCGCGGCGGCAGGGGTAAGTGTCGGCAGCATACAGGATATTTTGAATTTGGGGATATACATCACCACGGCGGTGAAATCGCCCAAAAGCGGCTATACGGTGGACACGGCGGTCATTAAGGCACATCTCCCCCTTTTGCAAGCTGAACTTGCGCTGTTCCCAAACCTGAAAGTGATCGGACTCATGGGCGATGTGGCAAAAAAGGCGGTCAACATGATTGCAAAGGCGCGGACGAAGAAAAATATAATACCCTCCGAATCAACCTATAAAATCAGAAACAACGAATATTATCTTGGTGAGGTTAGAGTGTTTCCGTCCTACATCATAACCGGCAAGAATCTGCTGATTGAAAAGGGCAAATGCGACACGATTGCGGACGACATTCGGCGGATGGTGGAGGTGATGTAGTGAAACATATACACGCGGACGACGGAAGGATTTTAACATCGCCGAAGGAATTGAAACCGCTATTAAAAGGCGCGTTCACGGCTTTTTCAAAGCTGATCGGACACATCCGCTTTTTCTATATGGCGGATGAAATTTGGGATGGAAAATCCTCGCTTGTTTTCAGCGCGGGCGGCGTACAGTTGTCCGCCGTTGCGCTTAACAATGGGTTTTTCAATATACATATTGGGGCGGAGGATTTTCGCATTGCCGATGAAACCTTGTTGGACATTATTTTTGAGAAGCTAAAGAAAACTGTTCCTCATGAACAGCGTGATAAAGGAACTCTATAACGCTCTGCGCCAGCCTCCTTATGTTCTGTCGGTAGAAAAGTTGTGGCTTGCTTACTCCACAAAACAGCCTGACAAGGTAAAAACACCGAATGTTGTGAATCAGCTTGCTGATATAATTTCGCTGATACGCTTCCAGCTTGGGCAGTCAACGGAACTGACGAGTTTTTCGGCAGACGTAGCGCGTCGGTTTCAGGCGTGGACGTTCGACAAGCAAAAAGGAGGCTTTAAGTTCACGCCTGAGCAATCGGAGTGGCTAAGGCTTATCCGCGACCATATAGCCGCCTCAATCGAAGTAACGGTAGATGACCTTGAACTTTCGCCCTTTGACAGTATGGGTGGTTTAGGCAAGTTTTATCAGCTTTTTAAGGACTATGAGGGCGGGTATGAAAACGTGCTGAAAGAAATGGACTATGCCCTTATAGAGGCATAACACCGGAGGATTTATAAATGGCGGCTTCAAATGTAGGCTCGAAAATATGGTCGATGGCGACAGCACTCCGTGACGATGGCATCGGCAAAAGTGATTACCTCGAACAGCTAACGTATCTTCTGTTTGTTAAAATGGCAGACGAGTATTCTAAACCGCCATATAATCGCGATATTGGTATCCCTGCTGATTGCACTTGGGACACGCTGAAATTAAAAAGCGGTAACGAACTCTTTGAGCATTATGAGTATGTTCTGAAAACCCTCGCTGGTAAGTCGGGGACGCTTTCGCAGATATACACAGGAGCGCAGAATAAGATTTCCACACCATCCATGCTCGCCAAGATCATCGAAATGGTGGATGGAGAGAACTGGTCAAGTATGTCGTCGGATGTTAAGGGAGACATTTACGAGGACTTGCTCGAAAAAATCGCCGCTGACACCAAAAGCGGAGCCGGACAATATTTCACGCCCCGCTCCTTGATTTCAGCTATGGTGCGTTGCGTTCGTCCGGAAGTCGGCAAGACGGTGGCTGACCCATGCTGCGGTTCGGGCGGTTTTCTGCTTGCGACAAAGGCTTTCATCGAAAAAAGCGGCATTATGATGACCTCCGAGCAAAAAAGATTTATGAAATTTCAGATGTTCAGAGGTTGGGAGATTGTGCCGTCAACCTACCGCTTATGCTTGATGAACCTGTTTCTGCACAATATCAGCGACTTTGAGGGAGCGCCGCCGATAACCCGCGCCGATTCCCTCCTTGCCGACCCCGGCGATAGGTTCGACTATATCCTGACTAATCCCCCATTTGGCAAAAAGTCTTCTCTTACGTTTACAAACGAGGAAGGCGAACAGGAACAAGAAGACCGTGTTTACAACCGTCAGGACTTTTGGGCAACGAGCAGCAACAAGCAACTGAACTTCGTTCAGCATATAAACACGCTGTTGAAAGTCGGAGGCACGGCAGCGGTTGTCGTGCCTGATAATGTGCTGTTTGAAGGCGGAGCGGGTGAAACCGTTCGCAAGAAACTTCTTGAAACCGCCGACCTGCACACGATTTTGCGCTTGCCTACAGGAATTTTCTACGCGCAGGGTGTTAAGGCTAACGTCATATTTTTTGAACGCAAGGCGGCAAGCAAAACTCACCAAACAAGCGAAGTGTGGATTTACGACTATCGAATGGGCGTCAAGCACACGCTGAAAAAGAATCCGCTCCGCGAGAACGACCTTGACGACTTTGTGGCTTGCTATAATCCCGAAAATCGTCATAAACGTACCGCGACTTACAGCGAGAGCAACCCCGACGGCAGATGGCGCAGGTTCAGCTATGACGAGATTATCGCTCGCGACAAGACAAGCCTCGACATCACTTGGCTGAAGGGCGACACAGGTGAGGACGACTGTACGCTCGCCGAACTTCTTGACATTATCAAGAGCAAATCAGCGGCAATAGCAGTGGCGGTGGAAAAGCTTGAAACGCTGATAGGCGAGGTGGACGAATGAGCGATAATACAATCTTCAAAGACGCGGCCGACGTTATCAAAGACGCTATCGTCCGTTCCCGCTATCAGGCGGCAAAACTGGTCAACAAGGAACTGCTCGGCTTGTACTATGCTGTCGGGCGCTATGTTTCGCAAAACTCACGCGGCAAAGTGTGGGGACAAGGTGCGATTAAGAAGCTTTCGGACAATTTACAGCGTGAATTGCCGGGATTGCGCGGCTTCGGAGAAGTGACGATTAAGAAAATGCGACTGTTCTACGAGGCGTAGCAACCTGTTTTTACGGATTTTTCAAATCGTCAGTTAATAACTGACGATTTAGGCACAGACAAAAAAACGCAAATCATCATTCGTCAACTGACGAATTGCAGATAGTGGTTGCCAACGCAGATGCTATTGATTTGGGGCTTTTGCCACGGCACATAATCGGTTTTGTGACGAGCGGTTATTCCCCCGATGCGTTTTTTAGCGTAGGTTTTTCTCATCATTCGGAAATACTGGCAAAAGAAAAGTCGCTTGATGGCAGATTATTCTATATCGCCAAGTGTGCCGCCGAGTTTTGGACGGTTGATACATTGAAATCCTATCTGCGTAGCGACCTGTATGTTAAAACTGGCGCGATGCCGAGTAACTTCCTGCAAGTGTTACCGGATACCGCACAGGCAAACCGCGCTATACGCGCTTTCCGCGAGGAGTATTTCCTTGATTTTATCAACATTGAGGACGAAATTGACCCAGACGAGCGTGTTTTTGAGCAAAGCCTTATTAGCAACATCAAGCAGTTCATACTTTCGTTCGGTAACAAGTTCTGCTTTATGGGAAACCAGTACCGCGTCGTCGTGGATGAAAAGGAGTATTTTATCGACCTCCTGTTCTTCAACCGTGAGCTTCACTGCCTTGTTGCCGTGGAGTTGAAGCGTGGCGAGTTCAAGCCTTCACAGTTGGGGCAATTATTCTTCTACCTGTCCGCATTAGACGAGTACGTCAAGCAAGAGGACGAGAACCCATCTATTGGCATAATCCTTTGCAAAGAGGCAAGCCGCAATACGGTTGAGTTTGCCGTGCGCGACTATACCAAGCCGATGGGCGTGGCGACATACCGAACCCGGAACGAAATGCCGGAGGAATGGCAGAAAGCCTTGCCGGATGCGGACGAGATGATGAAATTGCTTGAAAACTCCGCCGATAGCGAGGAAATGGAGGCAGGCGAATGAACACAAAACAATTGCGTCAAAAAATCCTCGACCTTGCTATCAGAGGAAAATTAGTCCCACAAGACCCCGCCGATGAACCCGCTTCGGTGCTTTTAGAGCGCATTGCGGCAGAAAAGGCGCGGCTCATCAAAGAAGGTAAGATTAAAGCTGACAAAAAGGCAAAAAAGCCCTCTGCATCTTCCGATAAATCGCATTATGGGGAGTTGCCGGACGGGTGGGCGTGTTTCAGCATATCCGAAATATGCGAGCCACAAGAAACAAGGAGACCGGCAGGCGAGTATTTTCGCTATATAGACATTGACGCTATTGATAACAAAAGGCATTCTGTCTCTGAACCAAAACAACTATTGACGGTAGAAGCGCCGAGCCGAGTTGCAAAAGGTGTTAATTTTGGAGAGACTCTGTTTTCGATGGTAAGACCTTATCTTGAAAACATAGCTTTCGTGACAGAAGATTTGAGCGATTGCATAGCATCAACGGGCTTTTATGTATGCCGCCCAAAATGTGATTTGATATTCCCGACCTACTTATACTATTTTTTGACTTCTCAATACACGATTGACGGGATTAACGCTTATATGCGAGGGGACAACTCCAATACTATAAGGTTAAGAAAATTCGACACTGATTTGAATGCCGGGACAGTCTGCAATCAGGCCAAAACTTGCGGAACTGTTCCGACAGAAATTTTATACTATAAAAAGTGTAGTTCACTGCTAAAAAGTGTATAAATAAAAGCGGATAGCCCTCTGAATTGCAACTAAATGCCATATAATGTAATTTTAA
>JAISZB010000214.1 GCA_031269465.1 Clostridiales bacterium
TTAAAATTACATTATATGGCATTTAGTTGCAATTCAGAGGGCTATCCGCTTTTATTTATACACTTTTTAGCAGTGAACTACACTTTTTATAGTATAAAATTTCTGTCGGAACAGTTCCGATTTTATCGTTACTCATTCAGCAAAAGGCTAGAAATCAGCGTCAGACTCAATGAGCCTCATATAACTATACTGATTTTCATAGAAAACTGTCTTTTTTGGAGCTTGACTGTAAAGAGAGTGCTAAATGCCGATATCAATCGCACCGACCAATGGACAGTCAAGCTCCACAAAGGGAACATTAGATGAAAAATGTCATATAATTATAAGAAAAAGTTTATAAAAACTGATCAATGCAGATCCGTCTTTAATGCAAGGGAAATAGAAATTTACGTCAAGGCGGCGACCTCGCGACATCCCCTCCTGCCCAATTGACTTTTAATGCCTTTGACGGTATAGTAGGAGAATTGGGGCAATAGCCCGGTGAGAGGAGGCAGCGCGCCGCAAAGACCCTTATTTTGCAGGCGAAACTTTTCGCCTTTTTTAGTTTTGCGGATACGCGCGCATTTAATGAAGGAAGCATTATTGGTCAAATATGGAGAGATTTGCCTGAGAGGGGACAACAGGAGCATTTACGAAAAACAGCTTTTGCGGCAGGTCAGGAGAAGGCTCTCTGGATTCGACGGCATTCACGTTATCAAGGAAAACGGCAGGTTTCTCATTGAGTCTGATGACGATGACTTTGACTTCAGCTTGGCGATTCCTTTGGTGGTCAAAGTTTTAGGAGTCATCGGCGTTAGCCCGTGCATAAAGGCTGACTGCAAAGATATTGCAAATCTTCGCGTTCAGGGCCTTGAATATATGAAAAAGCGCTGCCATAGCTTGCCGTCCTTCACATTCAAAGTTGAAACCAGGCGCGCCGACAAGCGGTATTCCATCCATTCATACGAGGTAAGCGCAGCCGTGGGTGAGGCTGTAATTGACGGCATGCAAAACGCATCGGTCGATGTTCACAACCCCGATGTTGTGCTTCACATAGAGATCAGAGAAAGCGCCTATATCTATGCCATGACTGAAAAAGCATTCGGGGGATTGCCGTATGCGACTTCCGGAAGGGGGATCCTTCTTCTGTCCGGAGGAATCGACAGCCCGACTGCTGGGTTTCTGATGGCGAAAAGAGGCGTGGATATAACGGCCGTGTACTTCCATTCCCCTCCATTCACATCGGAAAGGGCGAAGGAGAAGGTGCTTGATCTGGCAAAGGTTTTAAGAAGCTTCACTCAGTACATCAAAGTCTTTGTAGTTCCTTTCACGGACATACAGCTAAAGCTCAAAGAGAGCGTGCCGCCGGCGAAGCTGACTATACTTCTGAAGCGCCAGATGCTAAAGGCGGCTGAGTTGATAGCCGCAAATGAAAGCTGCCAGTGCCTGATAACGGGAGACAGCATAGGGCAGGTGGCTAGCCAAACGATGCACGGCATAGCGGCAGTCCAGTCCGCGGCGTCCATTCCTATAATCAGGCCGCTTGCCGGCATGGACAAGCAGGATATAATAGATATAGCTAGAAAAATAGAGACGTATGAAATATCCATACGCCCCTATGAGGATTGCTGCACATTGTTTTCCGCCTCTCATCCGGAGACTAAGCCGAAAGCTTCAATCATCGAGGCTGTAGAGAGGCGCGTTGAAGGCCTGGAAGAACTGATTCACAAAGCGGTGGCGGAAGCTGAGGCATTTGAGTTTTCCTGAAGATCCTCAATGCAGCGGGAAGGGCACTTTTTTGCGCATGCTCCGCAACCGACGCACTTCTCATAATCTATTGACGCCAAGAAGTTCTGCACATGCACTGCGTCGGTAGGGCACGCTTTCTCGCAGAGCTTGCAGCCTATGCAGCCTATCTTGCAATTCTGGCGGACTGCCTTGCCATTGTCTTTGGAGTTGCAAAGCACGTGCTGCTTGCTATTATATGGAACAAGCGCGATAAGGTTTTTCGGGCAAGACTTGACGCACATGCCGCAAGCTGTGCACTTATTTTCATCAACTGCGGCTATTCCATCAAAAAAGCTGATGGCGCCGAATTTGCATGCCGCGATGCAGCTTCCGCCGCCCAGGCACCCGTAAACGCAACTTTTCGAGCCGCCTCCGGCAAGCTGCATGGCTGCCTTGCAGTCATTGAGTCCTACATAGCTGTACCTGAAGTTGCTTTTGCTTTCGCAGCCTCCGCAGCGCACCAGGGCTCTCCTGCGCACAAACGGCTCTACTGGAATGCCCATTATCTCTCCAATGGCAGCCGCGCAAGCGGCGCCGCCGACTGGACAGGCGGTCGGCTTTGCCTCCGACTTTGCAATGGCCTCAGCCAGGGCATCGCAGCCCGCGTAGCCGCAACCTCCGCAGTTGGCGCCGGGAAGCGCTTCCCTTATAAGCGGAATGAGCGGATCCGCTTCAACTTCAAATTTTATCGCGGCTATTCCCAAGCCGATGCCAAACAGGAGGCCCATGCCGCCTAAAATGAGAGCTGGTACAAGAATGCTGGTAAATGACACGGCAACACCCCCCTTTTATACTTTTATCAACCCGGAAAATCCCAGGAAAGCGATGGACATGAGGCCGGCGGTTATAAGAGCTATCGGAAAGCCTTGAAAGGGCGCGGGTATATTGTTTCTCTCCATGCGCTCGCGGATGCTGGCGAAAAGAACTATTGCCAGCGTGAATCCCAAGGCCGCGCCCACGCCGTTTACGATGGAGGTTATGAAAGAGTAGCCGCTCTCCTTGTTTATAACAGTCACTCCAAGAACCGCGCAGTTGGTGGTTATCAGTGGAAGGTAGATGCCCAGGGCTTGGTAAAGAGGAGGACTGGATTTTTTTATGAACATTTCAACCAGCTGCACAAGGGCTGCTATTATCAGAATGAATGCTATATTGTACAGGTACTCCAAGCCAAACGGAGCAAGCAGCGTATTATAGACGATGTATGTGGAAGCCGAGGCTAGAGCCATGACGAATGTAACGGCGATGCCCATTCCGAGCGCCGTCTCGACTTTCTTGGAGACTCCCAGGAAAGGGCAGATGCCGAGGAAGCGGTTCAGGACGAAGTTGTTTACCAAAACGGCGCTAATGAAAACTAGAAGGGTTTGCATATCACTCCACCTCCGGTTTTTTGCTTCTTAGATGATTTAGAAGAGCCATAAGGCACCCCAGGGTTAAAAACGCTCCCGGAGGGAGAATCATTATTGTCGTTTTCGGAAACTCTGTCGGGAGAACAGAGATTCCGAATAGGGAGCCGGAGCCGAGAAGCTCTCTGATGCATCCGATTGCCACGAGAGCTGCGGTGAAACCCAAGCCCATGCCTATTCCGTCAAGGGCCGAGGACAAGGCGTCGTTCTTTGAAGCGTAAGATTCAGCTCTTGCCAGGATTATGCAGTTTACCACTATTAGCGGTATGAATATCCCAAGAGAGGCGTTGAGCGAAGGAAGGTAGGCCTGAAGCAAAAGTTGAACGACTGTGACGAATGTTGAGATGATGACCACGAAAGCGGGTATCCTCACCTTGCTCGGTATGAAGTTTCTCAGCAGCGAGATAACGAGGTTTGAACATGCAAGCACGACAAGGGTGGAAAGTCCCATGCCTATTCCGTTTATGGCGCTTGTTGTGACGGCGAGCGTCGGGCACATGCCGATAACCTGAATGAAAGTCGGGTTCTCGTCAAGCAGGCCGTTCTTTATAATTTTCCAAGGGTTCAATCTCCCACTGCTCCTTCCAAAGCGCTGAAGAATGCGCGAGCGTCATTTGCGCCCTTTACGACTGCAGAGGAAGTGATCGTCGCGCTTGTCAAAGCTTGGATTTCATTTTCTTTAGGGGAGCCTTTTGCCACTGAAAGCTCTTGCTCCCGACCTTCAAATTGCGAGGTGAATGACGGCTGGGTTGCGTTTGCCCCAAGGCCCGGCGTTTCAGAATGGCTTAGGATCTGGAGGCCTGCAATCGCGCCGGAAGCGTCGAATCCGACAACAAGGCTCACCTTTCCTGCATAGCCTGTTGGTGAGGCATACACCGCGACTCCTATCAGCTGGCCTTTGGAGTATATATCGGCTCCTCTTGAAACGGAACTCTCATTAGGAATGGCCAAGGGTCCTTCTATTTCCTGAACTTTGTCAGCCGCAGGGAAAATGCCTCTAATGGCTGCCGCCTCTATCTCCATTTGGCTCTGCGCTATAGGTTCAAGCGTGACATCATGCACGAATCCGAGAATCGCCGCAGCGACAAGCGTTATAATCAATAGCGCTGCGGCTGGCTTTATTATTGCCTGCATCGAAGTGAGCTCCTTTCGCTATGCCGATTTGCAGCCAAATGTACCTATACGAACTTTAGTACGAAGGTAGTCGCGGAATTAGACGATATCAACCGACAATAATTAATATGCGACTGATTTCATCATTAGTGGTGAAGCTAAGCGTCATAGAGGTTCATATGCAAATCAGTAAAAATGAGATTAGGTTGGAAGAGACAAAGCCAGATGCCTTAATGGCTGAAGCTTCCGCGGCTTTTATACCGCTCTGCAGTCAAATGTACCGATTTTGATGCCTGAGAGTCCAATGAAGGGTGCGAAATGACTATATCCACATTTCGCACTATATAATCCGACATCAAAATCGAAGCTATCCAATGCAAAGCAGTATATATGCGGGAGCTTCTCTCACGCTGCGCCTTCAGGCGCGGTGTCGGCGAGCCAGGCCCGTGTGTCCCGCTATAATGGCGCGCAGTCAGATGCATTCATTTTGGAGCTTGATTATCCGTTGAGCGGTGTGAAAAGGCGATATCAATCGCACTCGCCGCATAATCTGTCTCCAAATCAGAACTCTCTAATGCAGGGCATTATGAGAAGCTCAGCTGCGCCATTATTCTCTTTTAAAACCGCATTTTTAGTTTGCCTGGACGCATCAGATTCATATGCGCGAGTTCAAAAAAGAGACTTTTTCATCACATGCTTTTCACGAGAAACTCTTTAAAAAGCATATGGCGACGCAACAACGCGCGAGTTTTGGTGCGGGCTTTAGCAAATAGAAAATTCTCCGCTATTGAGAGCCGGCAACTTCCATCCCGCTTCTCTTCGCTTCCACGGCTCCATTGCCATCCCTTCGCCGAAGCGCCTATTGAGGATCTGCCGCAAGCAGTGAATGCGATTATTCCAGCAGTATCCTTGCAATGCTAGGCCTCATTGATAGAGTGGGGCAAGATGCTTCCGAACTTAGATCAAGGCTTGGCTTGAGCTTTTTTCCTTAAGTCCCGAATACCCTCGGCTTGCAGTATTTATCCAAAAGCGGCACGAACAGGTTCATTATGAGTATCGAGTAGGATACGCCCTCGGGGTATCCTCCGAATATTCTTATGATTACCGTGAGAAGCCCGCATCCTATGCCCATTATCAACTTTCCCGTATCAGACATGGGGGATGTGGTATAGTCGGTGGCCATGAAGATTGCTCCGAGCATCAGCCCTCCCGTGAGAATTTCGTACAGCCCTTGGCCTGTCAGCAAGCCATGCCTTCCAATTAAGGAAGTTGCGATGAAAACGGTTCCTATATACGCGAATGGTATGTGCCAAGTTATGACCTTTTTCCAAAGAAGATAGAGTCCGCCCAAAATCAATGCCAAAGCGCAGGTTTCGCCTATGCAGCCCGCAGTGTTGCCGAGGAGTGCGTTCAACATGTCGCCGGCAGCCGGTATGAAATCAGTCTCCTTTAGCATTATGAGGGGAGTGGAGGAAGAAACGGCGTCAATGGAGAATGGATTTCTAGTCGGAGCGGTCCATGCTCCCGACATCTGAGGGGTGTAGGCTGCCATCAGGAAGGCGCGTCCTGCAAGGGCCGGATTTAGGAAATTCTGCCCTAGGCCTCCGAAAAGCTGCTTTACTATTACAATGGCAAAGAAGCTCCCTACTATCGGCATCCAGAATGGAGAGGAGGCAGGGAGGTTGAACGCCAGCAGAAGGCCTGTAACTACCGCGCTGCAATCCAATGCAGTAACTGGCTGCTTGACGGCTTTCTGATACGCAAGTTCGAACAGCACGCAGGCTGCGCACGAAAGGACGATTACAAGAAGCGCTCTGAGGCCGAAATAATAGATCGCCATTGCCGTTGCCGGCGCAAGCGCCAGCAGAACATGGCGCATTATGGACTCGATGGTCTCATCGGAGCGGGTGTGCGGCGTTGATGATACAACAAATCGCTTATTATCCAACGGGGGTTCCTCCATACTCAGCCGTCTGAGTTCATTATGCGTTCCTATTTCACTCATGCCATGGCGATTTGCAAAATCGGAACTTTCATATGCAAATCATCATATATGCTAATGGACGGGCGCATTTGCCGAATATAGGGCTGGATTGCTCATTGAATCGCCCCGCAATCCAGCCTGAATATTGAAGCTTTTAATTATTCAGTGATCATCCTCTTTCAAGGTGCTATACCGATTTTCATCAAATGTTTCTTTTTTGGAGCTTTATTATCCGTTGAGTGGTGCAAAATGCGGAAATCGGCATTTCGCACTCGATGTATAATCAACAAAAAAGGCAGTTACCTATGAAAATCAGTATAAATGCCGATACCGGCATTAGAACTCGCTGTATAAACAAGCTTCAAAATCAGAGACGTCCAATGCGCGCCAGTATAAATAGCGTCGCCAAGAGCCGCCTATTTCTTGCCCCTTGACATCAGATCCCTTCGCATTGAGCGAATTGATTGGGCTAAATGCCTCTTTGCAGGGCATATATATGAACAGGATCCGCATTCTATGCAGTCCAGCCCGTTGTTTTTCGCGAAGAGCTCCTCCTCGTGGCGGACGGCGTATTGATTAAGCTCAAATGGCATAAGGCTCATCGGACAGTGCTCCACGCATTTGCCGCATCGTATGCAGGTTCGCTCGGAGGGAAGCTTTCCCTCTTCCTCGGTAAAAAGAAGAAATGCTGATGAAGTCTTTATAATAGGGACATCCATGTCAAACATGGCAACGCCCATCATAGGCCCTCCGGCTATTACTTTGTAGGGTTCCGACTTAAAGCCTCCCACGGCTTCCATCAAGTCGGAGAAGCGCATTCCAAGCCTGACTTCATAATTTCCTGGCTTGGCGGCGGCGCCACCGGTTATCGTGACGACTTTGCGGATAAGAGGCCGGCGCCGGTGCACCGCGCGCTCTATAGCTATGACCGTGTCAACATTGTCGACTAGGCAGCCTATGTCAGCAGGCAAACCGCCGGAAGGAACCTCTCTTTTCGTACAGGCGTAGATAAGCTGCTTCTCAGCGCCTTGGGGATATTTTGGCGCAAGGCCGACCACCTCTATGCGAGGGAACTCCTTGGCTGTTTCCAGCATCTTCTCTATGGCGTCCCGCTTATTGGTCTCTATAGCGATAATCCCTTTGGCCGAGGGAAACAAGGAAAGTATCACATTCAGCCCAAGGCAGAGCCTGTGCGAATCCTCAAGCAGAACTCTATGATCCGTAGTTAGGTACGGCTCGCACTCCGAGGCGTTTACAATTATAACGTCTATGTTTTTGCCCGGAGGGGGATTGAGCTTTACATGGGTGGGAAATCCAGCTCCTCCCAAGCCGACGATGCCGGCGCTGCGGATTAGCTGCAAAATGGTCTGGCTGTCCGGAATCTCGCCCTTCTTCAAGTCTTTGGGACGAAAGCCTTGATCTCTCCCGTCGTTTTCGATGCATACGCCTTGGCAGACTATCCCTGTGGGCGTAAGGCACTGCCTTATCTCCTTCACGGTTCCGGAGACGCTTGAATGCACGGGAGAGGAGACCGGCCTTTGGCTGTCTCCTATCATCTGGCCGAGGAGTACGGCGTCTCCCGGAGCGACTGTCGGGTCGCAAGGCGCGCCAAGGTGCTGGAGCATGGGAAAGACCAGCGTGCTTCCGGCCTTGGGGATGACTTTTAGGATTGCCTCGCTTGAGGTGACGGCCTTCCGGTCATCCGGGTGGATGCCGTGGGGAAAGGTGTATATCGGAACTGATGTCATAAAAGCACCTCCGACTGCATTATTTCTGTTAGGCCTTCGCCCATGTTTTCCTTTATCCATTTAGATACAGACGGCGTATCGAAAGGCACCCCGTCTAGAATCCTTTTTATGGATGAGGATGATATTCCATACTCCTTGCCGTTGTAGCGGTGGGTATATCGGATGTCTACATCCGGATTCGCCACCACAAGCGACTGGATTACGCTTAGAATGTCACCCATCATAGGCCTGTCTGCGTGATTGTACTGCACAACCGCAGTGAGCTTCACGACAGGGCTCTCTTCAAGGCAAAGATGGCCTCCGCATTGGCTGCAAGTCTGTTCCAGAAAAGGTATGCCGGATTCCGAAGGCTTTGTTGAGGCGAATTTCTGCGCAACAGCCGGATTTGCGGAATTTCTGCCCCAAGAAGCCCTTGCGGAGTTGTCCTCTATGATGATGATGAGCAAGTCGTTGGCTGGCTCTTCGTTGATCTCTATATGCAAAATGGTAGCGCCAGAGGCGATAGAGTGCTTCGCTATATCCATTATATGGGAAGAAAAATCTTTTAGCATTGCATCATCCCTTTTTAGCTGCGTCTTAAGAAAGTGTTGAGTATACTGATGCGCTTAGGAAAGTTCCGATTTTGGAGCTTGCTCGTACAGCGCCTCAATGGACAGTCAAGCTGTAAAACATACCGTTGACCGCGCTTCAGTATAAAAAGTGGCGAGGATAAAGGCATTATCCATGTTGGCTTCATTTGGAGGAGCATTTTGGAAATATGCGGATATCCGTGTGATAGAGTTCTGATTTGCACAACCATGCTGCAATAAAGCCCCAAATGCTGTCATCATCAAATGAGCAAACGGCAACAGTAATCATTATAGCAAAGAGAATGAAATATTTCAAATAATAATTCCTAATGTGCATTTTGAAAAATCACAAAATATCTAATAATATAAACGTGACTTTTGAAATCAAACTTAAAATTAATTGTGAAATATGTACAACAATCCAAGCGGAAAAGTCTGCA
>JAISZB010000230.1 GCA_031269465.1 Clostridiales bacterium
ACCTATCCTGCCTTCCATATTTTTGCCGATTTTAGCGGAAATAAAACTTTAAATTAGCGATGGTTTCATCCTTAGTGGTGAAGCGAAGCTTCATAGTAGTTTATATGAAAAGCAGTATAGGTCATATTTTTATATTTTAGAATATAATATTTTATTTTGCATTGGTTCATTATAGCTGGAATTTGCGAATGCGAAAGTTTTAGACTGCGAATATATGCGCTTGATTCGCATTTTAGACAAAGCGACTCCCAAAATTTCGCCTGGAAGGCGATGAAACAGCGCTTTTTGGGACAATTCAAGCTCTTTAAAAAGGCTGCAGGCGCTCTAATTGCGTGTTCCAAAACGGGAAAACCTATAGCTGCGACTTAAACGCAAGCTATAATATTGGAGCAAGATATTCCATTAGCTTTAGCTGATGGGAGTGTTCACAGAGGACGGTATTCCAGTTCTCCTACGGCCTACTGGCTGTCCAACGGGAGAAAGCCCAATGCCGACTTGCCAGACAACCTCTGCAAATGGGTGTCCGATACGATGGCCTGCATCTTGGAGCGCAGGAATATCTTGTGCATGACATCAACTTCAGAATGTGCAAGCAGTCCTGCAAGTCCAAGAAAAAGCTGTGAAATCCGGAAGAAAATCATTTGGCGTTTGAGGATGCCCATGAATCCATTGTTGGATGCGAAAGGGAAGAACAAGCGCAGGTCGACGCGGACGGGCGAGGCCGACATGTTTTCAGGCATTGCCTGTTGTGCCGGTTGCGGGGAAAAGCTTTACTGCTGTGCCAGTAAAAGCTTTAAAGCCCGGCAAGGCCATTTTGCTTGCTCAACCTCACGGAATAAAATAAAAGAGGACTGTTCCCACGCTTCATATAGGTGGTTTGCGTTGAAAGAAATGGCGCTCTGGCATTTGCAGCATGTCATCGGAGTACACGAATTTGAAGGAACTGACGCCGTCTATCTTGAATGATAGCGCCTGGCAAATCCAGCTGAAAGCGCAGGCAGAATATTCACATCAACTTAGCGGGAATTTTACCGGAACTGAGTAAACCAGTACATATAGAAATGGCGTAGCATTTTACGTTTCGCCCCGCTTCATTTAAATGCTGTTTTACTAAGGCCGCTCTAAAGGGGGAGAATTTATGGCTTCAAAGACAGATTGGTTCACCGAAAGCAGGTTTGGCATGTTCATTCACTGGGGGTTGTACGCAATACCTGCAAGGGGCGAATGGGTGCGCAGCGTTGAAAGGATCTCTGTTGAAAGATACCGGCAGTTCTTTGAGGAGTTCAACCCTGAAAGCTACGATCCGCGCAAATGGGCCAAGGCCGCGAAAAACGCGGGCATGAAGTATGCAATCCTTACAGCTAAGCACCATGACGGCTTCTGCCTCTTCGACAGCGCCTTGACAAGCTACAAATCCACGAACACGCCCTGCGGGAGGGATCTTGTCCGGGAATATCTGGAGGCTTTCCGGGCGGAAGGCCTTAAGGCGGGACTGTACTACTCTCTGCTGGACTGGCATCATGAAGATTATCCGCACTATGGCGACGCCAATCATCCAATGAGGGACAATGAATCTTTCAAGGGAGTCTCCCATAATTTCAGCAGATATCTGGACTATATGCACGGCCAAGTTGAAGAGCTGTGCACTAATTACGGCAGGCTTGATCTGCTCTGGTTCGACTTCTCCTATGGAAGCCTTTGCGGAGAAGCGTGGAAAGCCACGGAACTCGTCCGCATGATAAGAAGGCATCAGCCAAACGTCCTGATAGACAACCGGCTTGAAGTCAGCGGATCTGGATTCGGCTCCCTGGCAACGAAAAAACCTTCAGAGTATTCTGGGGATTTCGTCTCTCCAGAGCAGATAATCCCGCCCAAGGGAATCTGCAGGGAAGATGGGGAGCCTATAATCTGGGAGGCATGCGTCACAATGAACAACCATTGGGGTTACTGCCAGATGGATAAGCACTTCAAGCCCGCCGACATGATAGTCAAAAAACTGGTGGAGTGCGTCTCAAAGGGAGGCAACCTGCTTCTGAATGTCGGTCCGGACGCAAAGGGAAATATACCGGATGAATCCCTAGCCATCCTGGACTCCGTCGGTTGCTGGATGAGCAAAAATAGCGGCAGCGTCTACGGCTGCGGCGTCTCAGGCCTAGCAAAGCCTGAATTTGGCAGGATAACCCGAAATGGCGCCAAGATCTACTACCATGTGACAGAGAACCACATTGGATTCATTCCCCTTGAAGGCCTGTCGAAAGATCAGATAAAGAGCGTGCGCTTGCTTGAGACGGGTTCTGAACTGCAGATTGCTTCCGGCTGGATAACAGACAACTATCCGGATATGGCTTTCGTCTCATTCGGAGACAGCCCTCTTTTGCCTAATCCTATAGATACGGTAATCGAAGTGGAGTTGAAGGGAAATATTTGACTTTATAGATATGAAACTACTCAAATTAGAAGCAGTTGTGTTTAGATAGGAATCGTCATTTCTATTTTAAAACTGTAAAAGACGAAATGGCTTTTCTTAAATTTTAGAGAAAGAGTATTGAGAATTTGCCATAATTAATGAATTTAACAGCTATATCCAAGAGGCTCCATAAGTGTTATACTTTGTTTAAATGAAGCAACTGAAAACGCGAGACGTTTCTGGAGGCATTTAAATGGGAAAGACTATACCTTATGGCGGAGGTTCCGATTACAGCGCATTGATCAAAGAGGGATACGCTTATGTGGACAAGACGATGTTCATAAGAAAGCTCGAGCATGATCCCAGGCTCATCTCCTTCTTCAGGCCAAGGAGGTTCGGCAAGAGCCTGTTCCTCTCAACGCTTGAATACTACTATGACTACAAGTTCGCAGATGAATTTGAGCTATTGTTTGGAAACACTTGCATCGGATCAAACCCCACCCCTCGAAGAAATTCATTAGCGGTCGTGAAACTGAATTTTTCAGGAATCAACACAGCGAACCAAGAAAGCCTTGAATCGAGTTTTGAGATGCAAGTTGCAATATCATTGAAAAAGTTTATTAAATCCAACAAGATTGAATTGGCTGACCCTATAGATTACAACGTGTCACCGGCAGTTTCCATAGCGCAATTTTTCCAGCTGGTGGCATATGATTACAAATATCCCATTTATCTGCTCATAGACGAATATGACCACTACGCAAACGAAATTCTCTCAAGCAATACTGGGGTCTTCAAATCCGTGATGCCCGCTGGCGGATTCATCATAACCTTCTTTGAGGTCATAAAGGAAGCGGCGGACTCGAACATCGTCAGCAGGCTGTTCATGACAGGCGTCAGCCCTGTCAGCCTTGACAGGCTTGACAAGCGGATTCAACATAACTAACAACATCTCATTGAACGATAATTACCATGATGTAGCTGGGTTCACAAAAGATGAGGTGAACTGGCTGACAAATGAAACCCTTTCAGACAGCCAGCTCGATAAAGAAGCGATCATAAAAGAGTTTGAACTTTTGTACGACGGCTACAGGTTCAGTCCGTTTTCCACAACAAAGCTCTTCAACAGCAGCATGGCGCTGTATTATTTGTTTCATTGCGCAAGTTTGGGCAGGCCTCCCAGTGATTTTCTGGATCCCAACATACTGAGCGATTACAAAAAAATGCAATCCATCGCATTTATAGATCTGGGCAAGACAAAAGACGCGAGCCTTGAGCAGCGGGAAAAGGCGAAGGCTGAGCGAATGCAGGCGATAATGTCCATTTCGTCCAACCAAAAGCAGACTGTTGTCCTTACGCAGGTATTTGAATTATTCTCCATGTCTAAAGACAATTTCATCTCTTTGCTTTTCTACCTAGGATACCTCACGATTCATTCAGTCAAAGGCAAAAAGACCGTGCTGGCAATGCCCAATGCTGTCATAAAGGACATATTCCTGGACTATTTCAATGACATGGCGCCTTCCATGGGAATGGATGTCAGAAAGGCTGAGAAAGCTTTGATGTAGCTGGCCATGGATGGAAAGAACGACCTTTTCGTGGATTATGTGTCCGGTATTCTTCACTTTGCCAGTAAACGCATATACATGAGGTTTGACGAGGAGTCGCTTCAGCAGATGTTCTACTTGACAGCGCTGCCTTTCACAGGCTATGAGGTCAAGATAGAAGCGGAATCCCCCGACGGCTATATGGATCTCTCCCTCATGCCGAACGCCGCTACGTTGGCCCATTACTTTCACGTTATTGAATTCAAGTACTTGAAGGTAAAGAACCTTCTAAAAGCAATGTGGAAAAGGTTTGGCTGGAAGGTCTTGAGCAAATAGGGAGGTATCAGAAGTTTCCCCCTATTCTGATTTGGATGGACAAGATAAACTTAAAAAGTGGATCATAATATTCTCCACTCATCAAGTTTTGGTTAACCAAGAGATAATTGACGCGGATGATCCCAAGACCTCCATGAAACCTTTATTTGCTTTTAGACGGGATGGAGGAAAAAACGAAGACTCCAACTTTTAAATATACTGAAGTCAAATGTACCCATTTAGGAGCTTGATTATCCATTGAATGGTGCGAAATGCCTAATCTGCATTTCGCACTACCTGTATAATCAAGCTCCAGCATTCCGCAACCCAAAGATATACTACATCTATAATACAGCGTTCTGAAAGCTGTTGCGCCACTAGGCGTGAAAACGTCAGAGCGCATTTGCGTTTTCAGTTTCATCAAATCCATGATTGCGAAGATTTTGCCATGGGTTGTCGCCCGAACAATACGGGCTTCAAGATGGAAGATGGTGCTTTCCATGCGTTTTATAAAAAGGCGGCGAGCGACCCCTAAAACGACTGGCTCTTTATAATCGATGAAATCAACTGCGTGAACATCAGAGATTTTCTGCGAGCTGCGTATGCTCATAGAATCCTATAAACGAGGTAAGTTTCTGTGACTATACTGAATCCCAAAACAGTAAATCTAAGACTTGATATTAATATTACCGTGCAGATTTTTGAGTTCTTCACAGTCCTCATTAGGCTTTACGCAAATCCGCCATCGTATGTTTGCGTGCTATCGGTTTCCAAAGGAGGTAACATCAAACTCTCCGCGACTGTTCCGAGCGGACAGGAAGTTGCGGCAACCTTTGACGCTCTCCGAGTCGGGGGTGAGATCACACTTCCGCCCGCAAAGACATACTGCAAGTGCTCAATGAAGATGTAATAGGCAAATTTGGTGTGAACTGGAAACGTGGTCGCTGAAGAAGCGCCCTTGCAGGAGGAATAATATGGCATATGATTTCAAGAAAGAGTTTAGGACTCTCTACGCTCCATCCGTGAAGCCGTCCATTGTGGATGTGCCAGAGATGACCTTTGTCATGGCAGACGGCAAAGGCAATCCGAACACCTCCGCCGAGTACGTAAATGCCGTCGGTGCGTTGTACGGGGTTTCCTATGCCGTCAAGATGAGCAAAATGGGCGGCGAGACTCCAGACGGCTGCTTCGATTACGTCGTGCCTCCGCTTGAAGGCTTTTGGTCTGTCGAAGGTGAGGAACACGCCCCGAACTTCATTGACAAAGATAGATTCCTGTGGACTTCCATGTTACGTATGCCTGACTTTGTGACGCAGGAGGTTTTTGAGAGATTTAAGGACATACTCACTGCCAAGAAGCCGGATTTGGATTTATCTGTAATCCGGCTTGAGAAATTTACCGAGGGGCTTTGCGGCCAGATTACCCATGCTGGCTCATATGACGACGAGCTGCCAACTGTCGCCGCATTAGAACAGTTCATAGATGAGAGCGGCTATAGGACGGAAATTTCAGGTATGCGCCGCCACCGCGAGATTTACCTCGGCGACCCGCGCAAGACCAAGCTGGAGAAACTGAAGACGATAATCAGACATCCCGTCGTCGTGAAAGAAGCATCCCTATAAATCGAATAAATATAATAGCCTTAGGCGCCGCGATATGGCGCGGTCCGTAAAATTCTGCCGAGACCTCTCGAGTCCAATGAAACCATCGAATGCCCGCAGTTGATTTTCTTTAACATCAGCGGCACGAGGCTTGAACTGTACCACACAGGACATACAGAGAACCCGCCTAAAATCACCGAAGGCTTCGCGGGGGATTACACAGGCCTGCAATGTGAAGACAGAACAAGAAGTCCGAGACACGATTGAGCTTGCACTCAAAGTTGGAAATCGATACGTCCCATTATGAAAACGTTGGAAGATTGGGGAAACGAGTATACAGCGTCGTTTGGATAAGTCAACATCCAAGCGCAGGAAAGCCCGTACCTGCAGGCAGAAGCCGAGGCGACGGGCTTTCTTGCGCCTTTGTCTCCGCATCGCTCTTGAACGTGAACCGCGCATCGCTTTCATTGCAGACCGTGGCGCAATCAACGAGGGAATACCAGCGCCGCTCGTCAAACTCGGCTGTACGTCCTTTCCCACCGCAGATACCAGATGTGTCGGCGTTGATTTGAGGAGAAGCTCTATATAGATGCAAGGGTTCAAGTCGTCGCTAAAAGGCGTGCATTAAAGGAATTTATCGTGATTTCCAAGCTCTGAGCAGTCGAAAGAACGCTAGCTTGCATAGATAAATGCCTGTCTGTAAAAAGATTTCGAAAGAGAACGCTTCAGGCTCTACCTAATAAAAATCTGATTGTTGCTTTTCTTTTTCATCATGTCGTCCTCCACAAAGTGAGCATATTCTGCTCATCAAATTTCTAAATGTCCGCTGCTCTGCATGCTACTTCCCAGTAATACCCGCCCGGGTTGGTAAAATTGGCGTGACAGCCTCTCCAAAACACGTCCTGAGGCTCTTTGGTGATTATCGCGCCCGCCTTTCGCTCAAAATCAATGGTGACGCGCACTTCCTAATAGATTCTCACTTTGCAGGAAAGAGTGAAAACCGCAAAGCCTTCGCAACTTTCGGCGGATTCTCGCATCCTATTCAATCGGCTATGCCTTGAAGCGGATGCAACTCAAAGTCTGAGCCTGTCATGTCCAAGAGTTCCTTTGGGGATGCGCTTTATTCTGCGGCTGGTCGAGCTTCCGTCCTTCGACTTCAAGGAAGGCGCGCAGTAGAACCGGCGTATGGGTTGCGCCGTAAATTGATTATTGACGTTTATCTCGAGACAAAGTTCAATAGAAGCATTATTCTTAAGCTTTCAACATAGCCATAATTCTAATGGAGCTTTTAGGCAACTGATATAAAGTTCTGCCATAGATGAATAACAAGCAATGATGTAATTTTGCCCCAGCTCTTGCTTTTCAAGTTCAAATCAACACGCATTAGTTCAGCGGCCTAGGCTGGTGCGCAGGGAAGCCGATAGACGCGGCCGAATCCCATTCCAAGCGCTATCGGTGCCAGTGACAGCGCTTGCGAATGAACAACGAGGCAGTCCCAAGCAACCATCGCCGCATGGGCGTTCATTATTCCTGAGGAAGCTCCCTCAAGCGATGCGCCTTAAATCATGGCCGATTCCATCAAGCGCACGGAGTGCGGATAGCGTCTTAAATTCTAATTCTACGCTAGTTCACAGAACGATATCGCTATAGACTATATATTAATTCTTGTGTAAAATATAGCGCATGGATATAGGAAAGCCGATATGGATCAACTTTTTCGGATCCTTAAACTTTAGCGGGGTTATCCAGCGTCTATTGGCATTGCAAGTTGACTGCATCGGACTTTCTATGCATCATTTTGAATTTTTTCTGGCTTAAAGCCGTTTGTAGGCGCGGCAATGGATAGGCTGCCGCAAAATCAAGAGCGTTGCGGGGAGGTTGCAAGATTTATGACCAGAGTATATTTCGTGCGTCATGCCCAGCCGGATCATGAATGGAAAGATGACAGAACGCGTCCCCTGACTGCGGAAGGCGTGGCTGACAGCTGGAAAGTAGCTGAGTTTTTTAAAAAAGTAAATATAGATTTTTTCTATTCAAGCCCTTATATAAGAAGCGTTAATACGATAAAAGGCAGCGCGGACTGCGCTGGAAAAGAAATTCGCTTCGACGAACGCCTGAGAGAGCGCAAGGGAGGCGCCTCAGGAAAAGACAGCTATCCTGTCCTGCAAAAAAGATGGGATGACTTCAATTTTTGCGAAGAAGGGGGAGAAAATCTTTCTTCTGTGCAACGACGCAATATAGAGGCCTTGAAAGAAATTTTGGAAAGGCATGCCGACAAGAGCATAGTTGTTGGCACCCATGGAACAGCTTTGAGCGTAATTTTGAACTTTTATAGCAACAGCTTTTCCTGTGAGGATTTTTTGAATATTCTATACTACTTCCCATATATAATCCGTCTGGATTTCGATAAGCAGCGTTTTCTTGGATTGGAAGAGTTAATGGCGATAGAAAAGCAAATTGGCGTTAAAGATGGCTATAGAATGCCGAATTGCAAAAGCTAGATTTTTGAATATTTGGCTGCTTTCATCAATGGCGGTGAAGCGTTGCGTCATAGGGGTTCATATGCAAATCAGTACATTTAATGATAAGCTTTAAGAGAGGCCAGTCTTGAGAAAGCAAAATAAAAGCGGATAGGGCGGAGGTTAAGGCGCATGCACGAGCCGAGGCATATTTCGGCGCCGGATGCCAAGGGCATCGTTATCTTTATCCACGGCTTCAACGGAAGCCCGGATCAATTTTCCTATTTGATGGACGCTGTCCATGAGGCGGGCTATGCCGCTGCGTCTGTACTGCTGCCCGGACACGGGCGCACCGGCTTGGAATTTGCAAAATGCCGCGCCGCAGATTGGGAAAGCCACTTGCAAGCGGAAATTCGCCGCTACGCAGGGGAGCATGAGCGCGTCATTTTGGTTGGGCATTCCATTGGCGGGTTGCTGGCGCTTAACGCTTCTTTGGACGCCTCTAATCATGTAAAGGGGGTTGCGCTTATATCAACGCCGCTTAAAGTGTACATGCTTAATCCCTTCGCCATTTGCAGGCGCATAAGCGCCCGCTTCTGCCAGGAAAGAATTGAGATAAGGGAGCAGTATCGCAGATTTCATAGCATATCCCGAGTTTTCCCCGGATGCCTGCTGTGGTTGAGGGTGCTGATTCAGCCTCATAAGCTCATGAGAAAGACAAAGCGCATATTGGCGGATGTGACCGTTCCAACGATAATCATCCTTTCGGAGAGAGACGAATTGACTTCGCTTAGAAGCGTGGAGATCTTTGACGCTGGGCTGTCAAGTTCGCAGCATGAGTTGCTGATGCTGAAACATTCCATGCATGCGTATTTTTCCAATGCGGAACAGGAGCTTATCCGAAAAAGGATTGTCGAAATGCTTGAGTCAAACTGATTTTGAGGGGCGGATTATCCGCTTGAGCATGCTGCATCCCGCCCGCAACTCTGAACTATTCAATTAACTTTACTTTAGAGCTTGAAATTGATAGAATTAGGTTCAGATGAGCACCGCTGAGTTGCATGTTGGAATTGGGAGAGGCGGCAAAAAGTGAAGCGATTAATCTCTGCTGTTCTTTTTATCGCTCTGATTGTTCTTCCGTCTGGTTGTGGAAAAGGCGGGAATGCAACCGGTAAAATATATTGGAGCCTGTCAAAGTACAGTGAAATTACTGATAAAAAATACGAAGAAACGTCCCAAGGTTATAGAGCTGCCTTTTATACCTTGGATGAGATTTCGGTTGATAGAATCAAGATCTGGCTTGACTCCTGCGATCAAAAAGGCAAGTATTGCCAATACATTTACTCAGACCCTGACTCTTGGGATATGTTTTTATATTATCAAACTGATGCTAAGGCGCAATACGATCAAATGAAATTCAACGTCTTGAAAGGGTGCGTGAATATGCATGTGAAAAGTAGCGCCGCATCAGATGCCGCAATAGGGCAATATTATATGCTGTTGCGCGTTCAAGCGCCGTTGAGGGGTTCTTGGCCAACATCATCGCGATTATTTATTGATGATTCAGAAATTAGTTTATGCGACTCTGAGTTTTCATTTTAACTATGCTGTTTTGCAGTTTTTGAAACGGATTATCCACTTTCAGGCGCGAAATGCAGATATCGGCGCTTCGCGCCTGAAAGTAGATAATCCGCCTCCTAACTAGTAACTTTCCAGTGCAAATAAGTATGCCTGAGGGGATAAGATAATCACTGCGCCCTCGGCTGCAACGTCTGAGTTTAATAAATCAGGGAGAGAATCCGGTTTTGCCCTGCAGCGAATCGTTTGCTTCGTCGGCGGAAAACACCTGTACCGGCAAGCGGAAATTTAAAATCTATGCTTATAAACAGGCAAAGCCAAGCCTCCAAACTTTTCATTTAAAGATGCGTAAAGTGTAATGGAGAGAATTATACCTATTTTGGGGTTGATTGTCCATAGAGACGCTGTATGGCCAAGCTCCAAAATATGAGATTCATATGCAAATCAGCATATACCGGTTTTCATCAAATGCTCCTTTTTTGGAGCGTGATATCCATTGAGCGGTTCTATATGCCGATATCAATCTCACTTGCTGCATTAATCCAGCTCCTAAAAAGCAATATCCTATAAAATCAAAATAACTGAATGAATATTTTTCTTAAGAAATTCTCTCAGAAGCGGAGTAATGTATGGTGATCGACTAAAATCAAAAAGGAGATATTATGCTTAGAAATTTCGATTTACTTCAGTTCCTGGTAAGACTCCCAGTGCTTCTGATTTCCTTTACGATCCACGAGTTCGCGCATGGGCTGTCTGCTTATCTTTTAGGCGATTCCACAGCGAAGCTGGATGGACGCCTATCTCTTAATCCAATCAGGCATATTGACCCGATAGGCGCTTTGATGATCCTGTTTATTGGAATAGGGTGGGCTAAGCCAGTTATGGTAAGCACCGACAGATTGAAAAACCCTAAGGGGGACTTGGCTATCATATCATTTTGCGGCCCCCTTTCAAACTTCATTCTGGCATTCATCTTCATCCTTTTGTATGTGCCGGCGTCTTTCTACCTGCTGCCGCAAGATAATGCCATTCACAGGTTCATTATCATGTTTATTGAGCAAGGCTTCATGCTCAACATTGCGCTGGGAGTATTCAACATGCTTCCAATACCTCCGCTTGACGGACTCAAGGTGTTCGCTTCCATCCTTCCTGACAGGCTGTACAATCAGGTAATGTACTTCAACGCGCGCGTAGGCATGGTTTTGTTTTTGGTGCTTGCCGCGACTGGACTTCTTAGCAGAATAATCACTCCAATCGACTACGCTGTGATGAATGCTTATTTTAAGCTGGCTGGAAAGATATTTTCATTTTAGAGGAGTGTTGCTTCCATTGGGCCGTGATCGTTTGGATCGCGCTTGAAAGTTGACAGTCAAGTGCAAAATCCGAACATTTGGATGCGCATCGGCATTTAAGACGAAATATTTAGGAATATGAAGCGCCCAGTCACCAGAATAGGAGCTTTCATAAGCAAATCAGTATAGCGAGGAGGCGCGCGGATTAGTTGCGCGGGGGACATGATAAAAAGGATATTTGTTGAAAAGAAACCGGGTTTCGACGCGGAGGCGGCCCGTATGGCCGAAGACCTTAGAGTGAGCTTGAACCTTCCGGGGATTGTCGGGCTTAAGATTGTCAATATCTATGACATTGACGGCCTGGACGAGGATATGTGCGAGATTGTCAAAGGCTCAATACTTTCAGAACTTCCTGTAGATCTGGTCTTTGAGGAGGATTATGAAGCCGGAGGCGGGTTCCGCTTTGCAGTCAAGTATCTTCCAGGCCAGTATGATCAGCGTGCGGACAGCGCCATGCAGTGCATCCAGATAGCTATTGGCGGCAAGGCTAGTGGAGTGCGGGTGGAGTCCGCAAGGCTTTTTGTCATAGAGGGGGAGCTCTCTGAAGCTGACAAGGCAAGAATTGAAAGCTACTGCATAAATTCTGTAGACTCCATGAAAGCTCCCCTGGAAAAGCCGGAGAGCCTTGGCGTGCCTTTTAAGGAACCGCCAGATATAAAAACTGAAGAGGGATTCATAAAGCTCTCTGAGGAGGAAGTCAAATCCCTGGCGGAGGAAATGGGCCTTGCTATGAGCGGGGAGGATTTGAACCACTGCCGCCTGCATTTCATTGAAGAGAATAGGGATCCTACATTTACAGAGATAAAAGTCATAGATACGTACTGGTCTGATCACTGCAGGCATACGACTTTCCTGACAAGGATAGAAAATGCTGAAATTGAAGGTGGGTTGTATGCCGAGCCTATAAAGGAAGCATTCGCCTTGTTTAAGAAGGAGAATGCTTCCAAGGGGCAAGGCGGCTTTTGCTTGATGGATGTGGCGACTGCAGGAATGAAAGCTCTCAAGCGCCAGGGACTAGTCCCCGATTTGGATGAATCTGATGAGATCAATGCCTGCAGCATAGCGGTAGAAGCGGAAGTCGACGGACAGAGGCAGGAATGGCTGGTTATGTTCAAGAACGAGACGCACAACCATCCGACGGAAATAGAACCTTTCGGCGGCGCTGCAACCTGTCTTGGCGGAGCTATCAGAGATCCGCTCTCCGGCAGATCATATGTCTACCATGCAATGCGCGTAACAGGAAGCGGCGACCCCAGAAAGCCGGTATCCGAGACGATTCCAGGCAAGCTTCCCCAGAGGAAGATAACAGCGGAAGCCGCAAGAGGATTCAGCTCTTATGGAAACCAGATAGGACTCGCGACTGGACAGGTCTTTGAGATATATGATGAGGGCTATGCGGCAAAGCGCATGGAGATAGGAGCGGTAGTCGGCGCGGCGCCAAAGGCGCATGTCAAGCGTTCGGCGCCTGCGCCGGGAGACTGCGTAATTCTGGTGGGAGGAAGAACAGGTCGGGACGGCTGCGGAGGCGCCACAGGCTCCTCTAAGGAGCATGATGAAAACTCTATCTTAAAATGCGGGGCTGAGGTGCAAAAAGGCAATCCCCCCACTGAAAGGAAGCTTCAGCGGCTTTTTCGGAATCCGGACGCAAGCGGCCTGATAAAGCGCTGCAACGACTTCGGCGCGGGGGGAGTTGCCGTGGCAATCGGAGAACTGGCAGATGGACTTGACATTAACCTGGATCTTGTTCCAAAAAAGTATGAAGGCTTGGATGGCACAGAGCTGGCCATTTCCGAATCTCAAGAGAGGATGGCGGCTGTTGTCGCGGCGGAAGGCGCAGAAGCCTTCATACAGCTTGCAAACGCTGAAAATCTAGAGGCAACAGAAGTTGCGAAGGTGACGGAAGAAAAGAGGCTCATCATGCGCTGGAGGGGCGCAGTGATAGTGGATTTGCCGCGAAGCTTCCTTAATACGAACGGCGCAAGTCAAAGCGCGTCCGCCATTATAAAAGCGCCCGATGAAAAGCGGGACTCTCCGTCATCTGATCCCTCAAAATGGCTGGACAATTTGAAGGATTTGGCGAATGCGTCCCAAAAGGGGCTGGCGGAGCGGTTTGACTCCACAATAGGCGCAGGCACCGTGCTTATGCCATTTGGCGGAAAGCATCAGCTCACCCCGATAGAGGCCATGGCAGCAAAGCTTCCCGTTCAGGATGGCGAAACAAGCGCCGCGACCTGCATGTCATTCGGCTGCGATCCCGCCGCAGCCAGATGGAGCCCTTTCCACGCTTCTGTGTACGCTGTTGTCGAAGCGGCCGCAAAGCTTGCCGCTACAGGATGCGACTATAGAAGAATCCGCTTGTCGCTCCAGGAGTACTTTGAGAAAATGACTAAGGATCCGCTAAAGTGGGGCAAGCCGTTAAGCGCTCTGTTGGGAGCGTTCTATGCTCAGATGAATTTGGGAATTCCGGCCATCGGAGGAAAGGACAGCATGTCCGGAACCTTCAAGGAGCTTCATGTGCCTCCGACGCTTGTCGCGTTCGCGCTTTGCCCTGCAGACGCAAAGGCCATAGCCTCCCCTGAATTTAAAGCAGCAGGGCATCTTATAGCAAGAATAAACGCAAGGTATGATGAAAAAGGCATGCCTGACTTTGAGCATTTAAAGCTTATTTTCTCCGCAATTTATGAAATGGCTGCTAATGGAGCGATCTTGGCTGCGTCATCAGTCGGGAAAGGCGGCGCAGCCGCGTCAATTTCCAAAATGGCGCTGGGAAATGGAATCGGCGCTGATATAACTGACAAGGATTTATACAGCGCCAGATACGGCTCCTTTATTATAGAAACCGGCTTAAGCGAAAAGGATCTTCGTAAAAGATTTCCCTGCATGGATTTAACAGTTATTGGAAAAACCAAGCATGAAAAGTCTATTTGCGCAAACGGCCTTTCTATGAGCCTTCAATCTGTTTTAGAGTCTTGGATGTCTCTGGAAGGCGTCTTTCCAACTCAGTGGCTCAAGAAGGAATTCTTCAGCCCCGAAACAGGAGACGCTTCCTTGGAGCTGCCTCTTTTTGAAGGAGCTGCGTCAGCTCCAAAGAGAGGATTAGCATCGCCTAGAATTTTCATTCCAGTGTTTCCAGGCACAAACTGCGAATATGACACTACTCGGGCCTTTGAAAAAGCGGGCGGCAAAGTCAGCTCTTTGGTTATTAGGAATCTGAATCAAAGATGGCTTGATGAAACAGTGGAGGAAATGGCCAGGCTTATAAAGCAATCTCAGATAATAGCCATTCCCGGAGGTTTCAGCGCTGGAGACGAACCTGAAGGCAGCGGAAAGTTCATTGCCGCTGTGTTCAGAAACCCCGCCATAAAGGATGCGGTGGATGAATTACTTAAAAACAGGGACGGGCTTATATTAGGCATCTGCAACGGCTTTCAAGCCTTAGTGAAGCTGGGGTTGATACAGCATGGAGAGATCCGCGCCCAGAGCGTAAACAGCGCTACGCTGGCATGCAACACCATAGCGCGGCATGTTTCATGCATGGTCAGAACAAGGGTGGTCTCAACCGCGTCCCCATGGTTTTGGGAAACCAGGCCCGGTGAAGAGTTCGTAATCCCTGTATCTCATGGGGAGGGGCGTTTCGCTGCAAGCCCCGAGGCTGTGGCCAAGCTCATTGAGCGCAACCAAATTGCCGCTCAGTATGTAGGATTGGACGGAAAGCCCACCTATGACATACGCTACAACCCAAACGGATCAATGTACGCCATAGAAGCCGCTTCGAGTCCGGATGGGCGGATTCTTGGGAAAATGGGGCATTCCGAGAGGGCAGGGGAGGGGCTATATAAAAATATTGATGGAAATAAATGCCAAAATATATTTCAAGCGGGTATAAATTATTTTATGTAGTTGCTAAAAAAATATATATCCAAGCTTGAATTTATGGTATACTGTTAATGTTAAGCCAGCGGGCTGCTAAAGTAATGCTGCGCAGAAGGCTATTATTTGATTTAGCTGGCTAATATGGCTTTTTTGCCTTCTGCAAAGCGATAAAACGCGATGGAAGGATGCGCTTCATAAGCCTTTTCATTGCCAATCAAGGCGGATCGCATTGATGCCGCGATCATGCGTTTTCCGCCCAAGCGGGGTTCGATCCGGGCGGTCGGACTAGCACTTAGCATGGGATGCGTCCGCTTGAAATTCACCTTGGGCTGGGGAATTTTATTGCCTGGCTCTGCGCGGCGTTCGCCGCGCATGACTTATTAAGCCTGCAGCTCGCTGTAAAATTAATAAGGGGGTTTTTGATTTGGTAAAAGTAGGAATCAACGGATTTGGCCGCATCGGCCGCTTGGTTTTGCGCGCATCCATCGGAAGAGATGATGTGCAGGTAGTCGCTGTCAACGATCCATTCATCGATCTTGACTACATGGTCTACATGCTCAAGTACGACTCCGTGCATGGCAGATTCAAAGGAGAAGTCAGCACTGAAGCCGGCAAGCTCATCGTAAACGGCAAGCCGATCTCTGTATATCAGGCTATGAAGCCTGAAGAGATCCCCTGGGGCCAAGATGGAGCGGACTATGTCGTGGAATCGACCGGCGTATTTACGACAGTCGACAAAGCTTCGTTGCACCTGAAGGGCGGAGCCAAAAAAATCATCATCAGCGCTCCTTCGAAAGATGCGAGAATGTTTGTAATGGGCGTCAATCACAAGGAGTACACTAAAGATCTGATAGTGGTGTCAAATGCATCCTGCACTACGAACTGCTTAGCCCCGCTGGCGAAGGTCATAAACGACAGCTTCGGCATGGCTGAGGGCCTCATGACCACTGTGCACTCAACAACCGCAACCCAGAAGACAGTTGACGGCCCTTCAAAGAAGGACTGGAGAGGCGGCCGCGCCGCCGCTACAAACATCATTCCGTCGTCGACAGGAGCGGCAAAGGCTGTAGGCGAAGTAATCCCCGCGCTCAAAGGGAAGCTTACGGGAATGTCGTTCCGCGTACCGACAATTGATGTATCTGTAGTAGATCTTACATGCCGCTTGGAGAAGCCGGCAACCTACGCCGAAATCAAGGCCGCTGTTAAATCCGCTTCGGAGAATGAACTGAAAGGCATTCTCGGCTATACCGAAGAAGACGTCGTCTCTACCGATTTCATCGGCGAAGCGCAAACATCCGTCTTCGACGCAAAAGCCGGAATCGCTTTGAACGACAATTTCGTCAAGCTTGTTGCATGGTATGATAATGAATGGTTGCGCCCAAGATGGATTGAATGCGTCGCCTAGATGGCACTGGGCTGGGAAGAGGGATCCCAAGAGCGTCAGACTTACCGTTTGAGCCGAAAGGCTTGCGGAACCATAGCATGTCTGAAAAGGGCGAGCGCTTTCAACTGGTTGATGGCGCATAGTCCAAGCTCTAACTGATTGAGAAGGGTGAAGGCTGAAAACAGTCGCTTCGGCAAGAATCAAGCTGGCGTTTTTAGGCGTCTTTGATTCAAAGAAATGAAGCGGCATGCCTGAAGGCGAGTCAGAGCGGCAATATATCGGCGGTGCGGAAATCCAGTTGAAACCGCATCAGCTTCCAGCAACAGGTTTTCCCCATTCGAACCTGTTTCTCTCGATAAGGAAGCTCGCGAGAAGTGCGACGAAAGCCAGCCCGACACTCAATAGGATTAAATAGGAAATTTAATCCGCTATGCATTCATTGCTAACTGGGGATTGCCTAAACGGGGGCGGCGGATCGCCTATCGGCTTTAAGAGCCTTGAAAACCCCGCACGGCAACGGAGCTCTCGCAGTAGTCAGAGAAGCCTGGATTAACAGGCATTGCCGTAAAATCGGAAGCGGGAAAGCCGCTCACACCTATATGGGGGCATATAGGGCGCCGCAGATCGGCGTCGGCGAAGGGGAGCATCAATTCTTCAAAACTTTTAAGGAAAGGGTGGATTCCCTTGCGAAGTCCCGAAGAAGTTTTGGAAAACTTGAGCAAGCAATCTGCAAAGCATGAAAATGACGGCGATTATAGATTCACAGAGTTATACAAGCATTTTTTGAACCCCTTGTTTTATGAAAGCGGTGAAGCTGAAAAAGCGCTTGAAGCGCTAAAGAATGAGAGATGGCGCCCAGAGCGTGAAAAAGCCCTTGCAGAAAGCATCGCATCCATTGCCAATTCTATCCTGAATGCGGTATTTAGAACCGCGCCGTTTAATCCAGGTTGCCATAAGATGCTGATATTTGCTCAATCTGAGCTATGCGGATCAGATCAGCTGATTGCAGGCAATCTGAAGCCATCCTTTGGAAACTTTGATCCAAATGCCATAGCGGGCTTTCTCAGAAGAAAAATAGCTGATGAACGCTTTATAAGGCTTGTCTATAAACTCTTTAAGGCAGGAAAAGCCGATTGCTGGTCCTTTGGCGGAACTTACAGCAAGGAGCCTGTTGGAGCCCCTTTAAGCCAAACGCTTGCGGGGATATGCCTGGCTGAATTCGACAGGAAACTCGCGGGGAATATCCGAGGAGACGGATACGTCAGATGCGCCAGCAGCTTTTTGATAGGCTTGAAAAGAGGCGGGCGGGATTTGAAATGCCTTAAGGGTGAAGCCGCGAGGCTCCTTGAAAGCATGGAGCTGCTCGTCGACGCAACATCCGCATCAATGAAGGCCAAGTTTCTATCATATGAAGCAAGCCTGGATCAACAAGGGCGCATTAGGCTTAGGATGCCAAAGGATCTGGCGCCGGCCAGGCTTAAAGAGCTCGGCGCGGTTTTGGACTTGAGCGCGAAGCCGTGGAAGGCTTCGCCAGCCCCGGGCTTGATAAGAAAATCAGATGAAGAGATCTTGGACTTTTTCAGCGGGCAGGTGGAGCGCCTTTATAGATATTGTTGCCTGGCGGAGAATGTCTCATTGGAAATGGGAAAGTTCAGCGCGCTGATGAAGCAGAGCATGATGAAGACATTTGCGGCGAAGTATGACTGCTCTTCGAAGCGGATGTACGAAAAGTTGCGTTTGGATGACGGCTCTATTGGAGTAATTGCAAGCTCCGATCAAGGGATTCGGAAGTTTTATAGCTCGGGTTTCGTCCGCAAGCCGGATGGCATAGACGGCGCGGATGTAGATTTAATGCCGGATGTTTCTGCCTGGCGGCAAGACAAGGGGAAGAAAATCGCCGTTAAGATTTCAAAGCGGAAATGCGGTTCAAGGAATTGAGAGAGAGCCGTGTGCAGTGACGAGCTGCAAGCACGGTTCGAAGAGAGGTTTTTGGAAACCTGCCCAAGAAATGGGGCAAGGCGCCATTTATCCTGCTCAACGGATATTCTAACAAAGTAGTCGACCTCATTGCCTACATGGCTGGGGTTGACGCGCAGTAACTAAAAACAGGCGCATTCTGCGCTGGAGTTTTCTGAATATAAGCGCTCAAAGCCAGCTCAGGATCCGCCGGATGGCGTTTAGCCTCCGTGCCGGCGCCATAGCTTGGCTTTCATGCTGAGACTTGTTGGCGATATATTTTATCATAAGCAAAAAACTGCTGCCTTTAATAGGGAGCAGTTTTTTGTTGCATATTTGGCTGAAAAAGAGTATACTTACTGTTGATAGTGCTGTGCGCTATATATTATTTACCTATTTAGCATTATGAAATTGATATAATCAAGCTTTTTGAATTCTGTCCGCGCTTTTCAGCACGGCAGGCGGAATAGCGATTGGAGGGTTTTCAGTGAGCGGCTTTTTCAGCATGGATGGTCCTTTTTACAAGGTTGGAAGCATTATTGCGGATATTATGCTATTAAGTTTGTTTTGGTTTATCTTCAGCATACCCATTTTCACAATAGGTACATCTACAACAGCTCTGTACTATGTGATGACTCGCAGGATTACTAACCGAGACGGCTACTTATTCAGGGATTTCTGGCACAGCTTCAAGTCAAACTTCAAGCAAACCACTCTTATATGGCTCATGTTGATTTTGGTGGTGTCTATTCTTGCTATCAATATAAAAAATATCGACCTGGTCGGCAATATGAAGTTGATTGTGCTTCCAGTGCAGATATGCTTTCTCATAGAGCTTTCCCTGATGTTCGTTTATGTTTTCGCTATAAATTCTAGGTTTGAGGTAAAGCTTCGTGAAAGCTTAAAGTTTGCCTTTTTCATGGCCAACAGGCATATACCGACATCAATCGCCTGCATTTTAATTGGAGCGGCCATTGTGCTTGCAAGCTACATCTACCCCCTGCTCATACTTGTAGCCATCGGAATTTATGTCTATCTTACTTCTTTTTTGTTGTTGAGAGTATTTAAAAAATACAGGCCTGAGATAGCTCAGGAAGAATGGATTGGAGAATCAGCCAATTTGAGTGGCGGATACCACGATATTCAGATAAATTCTCAGACTCTTTCAGGAAGATCTCAAGCGGAGAACAGCCAAAGCGAGTGAATATAAAGCCCGGCGTAAAGCCGGGCTTTAATTTGGCTGCGACTGACGGGGATTTTTTATTTCTATGGTGATTTGCAGGCAAATGTAACGAATCTGGGATCGGGACATCCACTGAAGCAATGTATAATCAGATCCCAAATCCGAAACTTTCGAGAGCGAATCAGTTTGTGAAAGACTTTAGTCCTTTGATATCAAATCCTTACTTCCATGTATGAATTTGGTCATTGCAAGATTGAAGTTTTAATTGAAAAATAGGGTATGAAGTAATATAATAGGGTATATATCTAGTGCAAAGGCTGGAAATATCAATGTGCGGGGGATGAATTCATGAGCGAGGATAAGAACAATGCTTCTATCAACCGGCTTTACAAGTTGATTCTTCAATTGGGAGGCCTAGAGGAATGCTCAGCGTTTTTCGAGGATCTTTGCACTCCGCGCGAGTTGCAGTCGCTAGCCCAGAGACTGGATGTGGCATTGCTATTAAGGCAGGGCAAGACCTATATAGAGATAAATGAAATGATTGGCGCTTCCAGCGTTACTATCAGCCGTGTAAGCAGAGCCATGAGAAACGGGTCGCAGGGATATACCCAGATGCTTGAGAGGCTCGTGGCGCAGTCCAGGAGTGGAGAGACTCTGTAAAATATGGCATTACGAAAACAACAGATTTAGACTGAAATATCCCTTTACAAAGCGTGTGAGTAATGATATAATTTCTCATTGTCTGGGAGAGATATAGTAGCAGGTCAATAACCCACCGCCTAATATTTCAAGGCTAAAGCCTTTTGATATTCGAGGCGGGAGCTTGCAATTGCAAGTCCTGATCGGCTGGCCTAAGCCTTAACCGGTTGCGCCGCAAACATGCAAAACCTTGGGATGGCATTGGCGAAGGGCGGCCAGCTGCAACAATGCAGAATCAGCGGGGCGCATTCCTCTCCCACCCAATGGGTTTTGAGGGGGGAGTCTCCTGCGCCAAATCTAATGATTCTTCGCTTAGATCAAGCGCTCGGTCGGCATGCGGGTAAGTGAGATTTCGAAAATCCTTTATTTATTAGGCTTGGGATAGACAAGTTATTAGCTGTTCTTTATTCTTTTTCCGAGAAAATGGTTTGTAGCGCAGGAGAGGCGTCGAAGCGGTCACGACGGCGCTGACTCGAAACCATTCGGAAATATATGTAAATAGAAGATTTACTGTTAGTATAAAGCCTAAATGCAACTGGGGTTTTCAACGGTTCGCAGCGTACCAGCGTTTTGCGGGTTCTCTCCATCAATTCTCTCCAAATCCAGAGTTCTGACGGGGTAAAAACTTAATATTCGTGTATCGAAGTGGTCATAAAGGTGCTGACTCGAAATCCACTCTGTCAGTAGCTTTGAAAACGCCGGAAACGCTGAGTTTCTGCGGGCTTGCGGGGTTTTGAAAAATTAAGTTTTTGCCGATTTCTACGGTTTTTCTACACTTTGCCTTGACTTCTACGCATGGCTTGGTGTATTAAAATAAATATGGAGGCGTATCGAAGTGGTCATAACGAGCCTGACTCGAAATCAAGCCGGAATTATGGAAGCCTTATGACCTTAAACCCTTGATACAACTGGGAATTTCAAAAAACTTAATACTGCGTTTTCTCTCGGTCTCCCCTAAATGTCTCCCCAAATTCTTGGGAAGCTTAATGGGGAAGCCGCTGGAAATATATGGGGAGGGCTATCGAAGTGGTCATAACGAGAACGACTCGAAATCGTTTGGCCGGTAAAACGGCCCGTGGGTTCGAATCCCACGCCCTCCGCCATTTTGTGGCAAATCCGAGCCCCAACTCTCACCGATTGTTCCGGTGGGCGACGGGTTCGGATTTGTCCGTTTTATACGTTGGTAATGCCCTTTCGCTATATCGATAAAAATTTTCAGAGTAGTATAGCTTTCTCAAAACTCTTGTGGTATCGTTTGTCACTGACGAAGGGAGGTGACAAACGATGGAAAGCATACTCGCCATGATTTATGGCCAGTTTTACGATAAGCCGAAAAGCACATCGCCTATGCGAAGAATCGCCGCGAACCACCGGCAGCTCATCCAGCGGCTGAACAAGCAAAACCGTAAGCTGGTACTTCGCATCATTGATGACAAGGATCTGATTTGTGGAGATGTTTCTTTGGATAGCTTCATACAAGGCTTCGGGTTGGGAGCAAAGCTAACAACCGAAATACTAAACGAGAGTGATGGCGTTCTACGAGATATTGTAGAGTGACCGTCATTTTTTAGTGCCGCGAAACATGGTCATTCGATTTCGGGACGGCGTGTTTCCCGTTGCAGTATACAGCAACTCATCGTTGGTAGAGAATAATTCTAAACGAAGATGGTATTGCGGACGACAGACGTCAATGCTATTCTGTATATGCAAGCGCTTGACAACTTAAAAGGTGGTTTATTTATGAACAAGACAGATGCTTGTTTGGCTGACTGGGCAGTTAGAAAAATCGAGTCCGATTATCATGATGATGTATGCCTTTTGCTTGAGCATAAAACTCTGAAGCTCGAAAAGGATATGGACGCCGCTGCTTTCAGTTTTTATATCCCTGCGACAAACAAGGCGAATGGTTTGGCGCGAACATTCATTGTCGATGGCATAGGTTATGACCTATTCCCTATGTCGTGGGAACGAATTGAGCGGATGGCAGATGTCAAAGAATACAACACGACTTGTCTTGCCGACGCGAAAATTCTTTGGGTGAGAAGTGTACAAGACAGACAAAGATTTGTCAGTCTTCAAGCGCGCTTACAAGCCAATCTGCAAAATCCGCAGTATATGCTCGAGCGCGCGAAAAAGTGGTTTGATACGGTGAAGGAAATTTATCAGGACAACCTGTTTGAAGAAAGACTGTGCAAGGTGCGTGAAAATGCCGGATACATTTGTGACCTTCTCGCTATCACGGTAGCCTTTGTGAACCAGCGTTATTTTACGCACGGACAGACGAACCAGCTTCAAGAAATATCCGGCATGGAAAAAGCGCCCGATAATTTCATGATGCTGTACCGAGAAATCATTACGGAGTCATCGCCGGACACACAAAAGCGTCTCTGCCATGATATAATCAAAAGCACAAAAAAATTTTTGGATGAACAAGTGAAGCCCATTGCTAAAACGAGCGCTCTCGACTTCTCGGAACTCGCCGCATGGTATCAGGAGTTATGCTATACATGGCGGCGTGTTTATCACTGGTGCGATATGAACGACCCCATCAACGCCTATATATGGTGTTGCAATCTGCAAAACGAGGTTGATGAGTGGGGCGAAAAATTTGGAATCGCCGATACCGATATCTTCGGTTCGTTCAACGCGAAAGACCTTTCTGGATTCCGCAAGCGGGCTGAACTCGTAGAGCATAAATTTAAGCAGACGATTACTGAGAACGGCGTTACGCTTGATGAGTACAGTGGCGTTGAAGATTTTTTGAAAGCGAATTGATTATCGGCGGAGGTGCGCATAATGAAATATAAGAACGCCTCCGACATTCTTCCCGAGGGCTTATTGAAAGAAGTGCAGAAATACGCCGCCGGTGAGACTCTGTACTTTCCAAAGGACAAGGAGCGAAAGAAATGGGGAGAGGCAACCGGCGCTCGGATATTTTTCCAAGAACGCAACGAAGGAATCAGGCAGAAGTATTTGCAGAAAATGTCCATCGAGCATTTGGCTGATGAATGCTGTTTGTCGATCGAGACAGTGCGGAAGATTGTGTTCAAGTGAGAGTTAGCTTTCATTTACAGCCGTCGTAAGGGAAATTATTGATCCGCTCCGCTTCCGCCACGTTTAAGTGCTTTACGACTTTTTCTTTGATGATATAGTTCTGGATGTATGCCAGAGCGTCGCGCAGCTGTCGATCCAGTGGCCCGGTGAACGTCTTGGTAATGCCGGCGAACGGAGGAAGGGGCGGGCCTCTGGCCCGAGCAAGGATGATAGGCAATAGAAAAACGCCCAAAGAAGGCGAACCTCTCTGGACGTTCTCAATAAAGGCAGTTATCTGAAAATAGGCATGAAGAAATACACGGCTGTTTTCTTCAGCCTGCAATCTATACGGCGATAGCGATACTATTTTGTTGTTGGCGGGTTAAACCCGGCCGTTATGTTTCCATAGCGGCCCTTTGTGTTGAATGGAAGGACGATAACAGGACACGGTGACGCCTCCTATCGCCGCCGTGTCCTCAAAAAGGCGCAGTTTATCAAGCCTCCCGAAAAACGGGAAACGACGGCTTTGATTTTTGCACTTCATCAAAGCCGCCGTATACTGATAATCCTTTCACTTGTGTGATGTATTTCTTGCCAAACGACGGCTACTGTAACAAACACAAATAATGTCAAGCAATTATAACTTTTTAATGCGACCTAATATGTGTCTACCCCGATCATACCGAATAGCGTTTCAAAGCCTAGTTCTCCCTCGCTTTCTATCATCCATTTTGGAAAAACCCAAAACGCATCGCTTTATGCGGGCACGCTTTTTTACAGACGCCACAACGGATACATTCTGGGTGATTTGGCGTTTCATACGGCTTAATATTCATCTCACATACTTCGGAACATAACCCGCATTTGATGCAGGTTTTTTTGTCTACTTTCAATCTATAGAACGAAACTGGATTGAACACAGAATAAATCGCACCAAGAGGACAAATATACTTGCAAAATGGCCGATAAATAATAATTGAAAGAAAAACGAGGATAACCAGAATCACATTTTTCCATATGAAAAGCCAACCTATTGTGTCTCTCAACGCCTCATTTGTTAATAGCAGCGGCCACCCGCCCATCAAGGTTCCCGACGGACAAATTAGCTTGCAAAAGTACGGCATTCCCTGCCCGATGATGTCAATAATAAGCAAGGGCATTAGAATTACGAACACGAGCAGTATGATGTATTTCAAAAATCTAAGTGGCCTGTCCAAGTTAAAACTCTTGATTTTCCTAATGAACGGAATTTTATACAACAGGTCTTGTATCCACCCGAATGGGCAAAGCCAACCACAGACAAATCGGCCTACCGCTGCGCCGATAAGCATCAAAAACCCAGCTACATAAAGGGATATTTTATATTCCCAGCTACCTACTACCGCTTGCAAAGCGCCAATCGGACAGGAGCCTAATGCGCCGGGGCAAGAGTAGCAATTAAGCCCCGGTACGCATATTTGTTTCAAAGCGCCCTTGTATATTTTTCCTTGAATAAATCCCGCAACATAGCTGTTTGATATGAGCGTCCAAACAGCTTGGACGGCACCGCGAAGAGATAGTTTAGCCAATCCCTATACACTCCAAACAGACGTTAATTGCTTTTTTGAACACAATCCCAACCTCACCTCTGATGACGCCCATTACCATCAGACATACACTGAAAAATGCTACGGCAAAGGTAATCCATAAACGTCCTTTCATTTTGTCGGTGCCTCCAGTTCCTCCAAAAGCCCTAACACGACTTCCTTCCATTCATCTTTTGTTTGCGCGCCAAAATATCGCTTTCCTATAATGTTCCCGTCCTTGTCAATGAAAAATGTTGTTGGATACCCCGCCAGCCCATTCAAAATGCCATTTTTAAGTGAAGCATCTGGAATTAGCGTCGTGTATTCAACGCCAGTCTGCTCACAGATTCTCAAAGTAAGCTCCAAGGCGGCTTGGCTGACTTCTCCAGTATCGGCGGCAATTATATCATCCACAATCCCAATCACATTAAATCCCTTATCTTCCAATTCTTTATCGAGAGCGGTCAGATCGGGCATTTCCTTTAAGCAAGGGGAGCATGAGGTTGTCCAAACATTAATCATCGTGAGTGTAGAATCCGAAAAAATGTCATTGGTGATCTCATTGCCACTTAAATCAACCGCGCTGAAATCATTTATTGTGGCTGAGGCTTGCCCCACAGTCGCGGGATTATAATTTGGGCTGACAGACAGAGGATAAACCCGTGTAAGAATTACAGCAACCACAGTTATTAATAAAGCAATGCCACCGAGAATTATAAATACAGTCCTTTTTTTCATAAAAAATACCTCCTGTGTTTTGATAGCATAAGCTTATCAAACAGGAGGTTAAGGTTTAGATAAGAAAGCAAGGGAGGGGAATTCTTATAGATTGGTCACTGTGACGGTCGTTCCCGTATTCTCATCGCTTACAACGTTTATTTTAATGTCGTACTTATCAAAAATTTCTTTTGTTATTGCAAGCCCCAAGCCGCTGCCACCTAACGCTCTGGAACGGGATGCGTCCGCGCAATAAAAAGGCTCAAATATATGCGGCAATTTATCCTGTGGGATTCCAATACCGGTATCGGAAACAACAATGCTTGATTCCGCGCAGCAAATGGTAATTGAGCCGTTATCTCGGTTATAGCGTATCGCATTTTGGATAATATTTGAAAAAGCTCTTTCCAGCATGAAACGATTCCCAACAACTTCTTTTTCACCTTCCAAATGCACATGGATTTTCTTTTTATTTATATCCTTATCATTGTCGCACAAAACGGAGTTCAGCAAATCACGGATTGAAAAGCCGCTTACGTCCATAGGTTTGCCGGCAGCATGAAGCGTCAGTAAATCGGTGGTCAAGACAGCCATTCTTTCCGCATCCTGCTTAACGGCAAGTAGTGTTTCTCTATATTCATCTATGCTTGCCGAAGCCCCGCCGATCTCCATTACCTCGATATTTGCTAGTATGGAGGAAAGCGGTGTTTTAAGCTCGTGTGCGGCATTTTGAGAAAATCGTTTTTTGCTTTCAAATGCCTTGCGAATTTTTTCTAGCATATTATTGAACGATTTCGCCAGGCGCGCGACTTCATCCTTACTTTGCGGAACAGGAATTTGTGTTGACAAATTGATCTCGTCAATATCTTCAATAATCCTGCTGAGTGTGCTTACGGGTTTGAGCGCCTTTCCGGCGACAAACCATGTCGAGATAGTTCCAACCCCGGTCATTACCAACATAAATAGTATGCTTTGCAATGCAAAGCCTTTTTTTGAAGCCTCAAACGCGCGATAGGCCTCGGCATTTATTGGAGATATCGTCTCTCCTGTAGATTCGTCGTCAGTTGTTACCGGCACAGGTGCGACTGGCTGAACAGCCATGAGTCCAAAAGGTTGCAAAAATATTGCGCTTGCATTAAATACAGATATAATTGTCAGGCAAGCGCAAACCGCTGTCAAAACACCGCAGGTCAAAATGGTAAGTCTTAATCGCAACGAGATTTTATTCAACATAATAGCCCTGACCCCTTATATTTTTTATTGTATCTCGCGGCAGCTTTTTTCTTAAAGCGTTGACATGAACCTTAAAGGCATTTGTGAACATATCGGCTTCGTTATCCCAAACATGTTCTATTAATTCTTCACCGCTAACAATGGTTCCTTTGTGCATAAGCAGGTATTCCAGGATGCCATATTCCTTCTTTGTCAGGTTGATTTCAATACCATCAAGATATACTTTCTTTAGCGCCGTTTTTAATAGTAGTCTGCCCGTCACGATTTCAGTGCCCTGCGTTGAAAAATCACGCCGCAAGAGGGCGCGGACTCTTGCCTCAAGTTCCATAAAATGGAACGGCTTTGCAAGATAATCATTAGCGCCTGTGTCCAGCCCGACAATTTTATCATCGAGCTCGCTCCGAGCGGAAAGTATAATAACCCTGACATCCGTATTTTCTTTTCGTAGCTCTTTTAAGACCTCAAAACCATCCATCTTGGGCAAGTTAATGTCTAATATTATCGCATCATAAACAGACGAATAATATAACTCCAATGCTTCTTCACCATCGGCTGCGGTATCAACGGCGTAGCCCAACTTTACAAACCCTTTTCTTAACGCTGAACGTAAGCTTTGCTCATCTTCTACAACCAATAATTTCATAATACGCCTCCGTAAAATAGATATACACATTAATTATAACAGATAGAGAGTTAAGTTCCAGTTAAGTTCCGTTATCATCAAGAATTTTTAATCAGCACCGTAGAGAAAAACCGTGAAGCCTTTAGGATTTCAACAGTTTTCGGTGCTGATTAAAATTTGCTAAGTCGCGTGAGGTCGGCTCAGGAAAAA
>JAISZB010000369.1 GCA_031269465.1 Clostridiales bacterium
TTCCAGTAGTCGTGCAGCGCCGTTCCGTCATCCGCGGGGTCTCCCCCTTCGGGGATGTGCGGGGCCCACGTATCGGCGTCGTCGATGTCGCCGCCCAGCACAGGCTCGGCCTTGTTGCTGGAGGGATTCGACTTGACGCCGGCCCCTTCACCAAGCTCCATGTACTCATCCAGGCGGATGCGGACATATATAGGCTGGGATCCCCAGTTTTCAACGTATACGTCCTTGTTGTCGCCGCAAAAATCATCGTGCACGGTTGCGCCCGGAACGCCCGCTCCCTTTCCCTGCCACTGATTGAGAACCTCTGCGTTGAAGTTCGTCCAGGCGAGAGTGCCTGTTATTATCAGTGCGGTAAGAGCCAATGCAGTAAGGGCTGCAAGATTTTTCTTTCTGAACATTCTCTCACTCCTCTATTCTTTTATACCGATTAGCAGTCAATTGAGCAGATTTTGGAGCGTGGCTTTTTACTGGAGCTGAAATGCTTAAATGAGTGATAGCCAGCGCTCGCGCAGGTGATAAAGCTCCAAGACCGGAAAGAATTGACGCGCATCGGAATTGCGGCGTCATTATATGCTGAAAGGCGCTGAAAATCCCGATTTTCGGTTGGAATATGGATTATGCTTTAATGGATGATCCAATCCTAAAATCGGTTTGACTGGGCTTTCGCGTATCTGTAAATGATTATCCGTCTAGCCTGCGCCGCAGAAAACTTACGGATTTCGCTCCCTATGGAGACTTTTATCAAAACCGGCTTTTCGCTTTTAGGGCGGCAACATTCCGGCGTTTCGTTCCTGCTGCAAGGAACATCTATACTGATTTGCAGTCAAATGCACACTTGCCTTTACTGAAGCCTTCAAGGCGCAAAATGCCGATTTCGGCATTTTGTACTCTCCTTAACAAGCACTTAAAATGCAATTCAGTACAATAAGCGAATTGATTTATACCGATATTCATAAATTGTTCCTTGTTTGGAGCATGATTAATATTGAGTGCGCGAAATGCCGATATCGATCGGATTCGCTGTATAATAAAGCTCCAAATAAGGCAGTTTAGCCTGAAAATCAGTATAGGGAAAGAGGATTTTTAAGCCCGCAGTAAAAATATTTTCCCTAAAGCCGTGCTATTCAAGAGCAGATCATGAGAAGTTAAATATGAGGAGATTTGCTTTCACATGAGCTTTTTTCGCTTAAAATGTCAGTAAGAGCATCAAGGAAGCGGGGGGTGCAAAGCTTTTGCCTAAACAAATTCCTTTGGAGCTTGATTAACCTTTGATTATAATCAAGCTCCAAAATCGGAACTTTTAATGCAAATCAGCATAGATATTCATCAGACATTTAAAGTGAATATAAATCATTTTAACACATAAAAATCAAAATAGCTACAAATATTTTTGGTATTTAGAATGCTGATTTTATTAAATTCGACACAGTTCTCTAGAGAACGCCCAGCAATTGTTAATTTACTTGGAAATATTTGATAATATTGCTAATTTAAGAGGAAACATGAAAAATTTAGAGAAAAACTATTATCGAAATTATCCTAAGCATCATTGTCTTATCCCAATGCCACATCAAGAATCATCATGATCAAAAATCCCGCCATGACGCTCAGCGTGCCGGCGTTTGAATGCTCTCCGAGATGGGCTTCAGGAATCAGCTCTTCAACCACTACATACATCATGGCGCCTGCGGCAAATGACAGCAGCCAGGGCATGAATGGAGAGATGAAGCGAGCAAGCAGCACTGTCAAGAGGCCGAAAACAGGCTCCACGATTCCTGACAAGCAACCAAGCAAAAACGCCCTTTTTCTGGAAAACCCTTCTTGGCGCAGAGGAAGGGATACGGCCGCGCCTTCAGGAAAATTTTGTATTCCGATGCCTATGGCGAGCGCCATCGCGCCTGTGTAAAGAGCCGGATCTTCTAAATGCTGAGCCGCCAGCGCAAATGACAGCCCAACGGCCATGCCCTCTGGTATATTGTGGAGCGTAACTGCCGATATAAGAAGAGTTGTGCGCTTTGCATGGGAGGGGATGCCTTCCTTTATGTTTGATGAAGGGTGGAGGTGGGGAATTATTCTATCCAAGCCGAAAAGGAAAAGAATTCCAAGAATCATTCCGCCTGCTGCGGGAATCCATCCGACTTGGCCTCTTGATGCAGTTTCTTCTATTGAAGGTATAAGCAGGCTCCATACTGACGCCGCAATCATAATCCCCGCCGCGAAGCCGAGGAATATCTTCTGGGAGCCTCCGCCCTGGGAAGTTTTTTTGAAGAGCATGACGACGGAAGAACCCAGGCAAGTCATTAGAAATATGAATCCAGTACCAAAAAGCGCGGGCATTATATCGTCCATAATCACGCCGCCTTGAAAAAAGAGGAAAGGCGGCCATATCTCCTTTCTATTTAGAATTTTGAGCCGCTGGCGCAATGCAGATGCGCGCCGCGCGCCCAATGGCATGTCCATTGGGCCTGGATAAGGCTCAGCATGCTGGCGCGCAGCCAAATGCGCAGATTATGGGGCTGGATTATCCACTTTCGCGCTATATAACCTTCCAATACTGATTTGCATTGGAAATTTCCACTCCAAAATCGGTACATTTGACTGCAAATCACCTGCTTTGAAGCTTGACTGTCCACTGCTTTCAAGGCGCGAATGCCAATATTGGCATCTCGCGCTTGCTATGCAATCAAGCCTCAAAAAGGCGGTTTCATATGCTCATCAGCTTCATTATAGCATTGGCCATAGAGTTGCGCAAAAAACATTCTTGAGGTTTAAGGGGCTATATTGAAATATATTGATATTACTTTGCGCTCTTTTATTCAGTGCTTGTGCATTTCCGATGCATAATGGCCCTTTAGCAAAAAAATCCATAGTAAAACAAAGACAAGCCTCATTTTTAAAGATGGCTAAGTCTGAAATAAACTTAAAATATATGTTGACAAAAAGGTTAGTATATGCTAACTTATATATATGCCGCCTTAAGGACAAAAAACATGATTCCGCTTGCAAATCCATTGAGAGGATTGCACTTGGCTTTCTTTGAATCATCTAAGCGGCTGCTGGATATAATAATGCTTGAAGATATATGAAAAGCGGTGGAGGAGGTTTAAGCCATGCAGACTTTAAGGACGGTAAAGAATGGAGATACCGTAAAAGTCTCAAAAATTACAGGCAGCGGAGCAGTAAAGCACAGGTTGATGGAAATGGGCATTACTAAAGGCTCCGAGGTTTACGTAAGAAAAGTGGCGCCACTGGGGGATCCTGTGGAGATTACAATACGCGGATACGAGCTTTCAATCAGAAAAGCCGACGCTGAGATGGTTGAAGTTGAATAGGCTTAATGAGATTCGGCTTTGAGTTAGCGGCGAATAACCAATCAGCCTGTTGCGTCTGGAGTATTTTAAATATGCATTGCATTTGAATTTCCTATTTTGATGCCTGATTATATATCGGTCTCCAAAATAGGTATATTCGACTGCAAATCAGTATATGAGCCGTTCGCCGCCGGTTGAATGGACTATTATCTGCAAACAAGCAACTTTATTTACAAAATATGCAATTGGGGATGATTTTATGCCGACTAGGATTGCGCTTGCGGGAAATCCGAACAGCGGAAAAACCACGCTGTTCAATGCTCTGACGGGCGCCAACCAGTTCGTGGGGAACTGGCCTGGCGTTACGGTGGAAAAGAAGGAAGGCAAATTGAAGGGAAACAAAGAGGCCCTAATCATGGATCTGCCGGGTATCTACTCTTTGTCGCCCTATACCCTTGAAGAGGTGGTGACTCGAAACTATTTAGTTGATGAGCGTCCGGATGTCATATTGAACATCATAGACGGAACGAACCTCGAAAGAAACCTGTACCTTACGACTCAGCTGACAGAACTTGGAATTCCCGTTCTCGTTGCAATAAATATGATGGATGTAGTCAATAAGCTGGGGGACACGATCAACACTGAGAACCTTGCTAAAGAGCTGGGCTGTAAAGTTGTGGAGATTTCAGCCATCAAAGGCGATGGCGTTATGGAGGCTGCAAACGCAGCCATAAAACTGGCTGATGGCGCTAAACCTAAGCCAAGCCACAGCTTTGTCGGAAGCGTCGAGCATGCGTTGGCTCATATAGAAGAAGCCGTTGTTCACGACTTGCCCGAAGAGCAGCAGAGATGGTACGCCATCAAGCTCTTTGAGAGAGACGAGAAGATAATACAGAAGCTTGGAATTCCAAAGGAAAAGCTTGATCACATAGAAAAAGACATTGCTATGTGCGAAGCTGAAATGAAGGATGACAGCGAAAGCATAATAACGTCGCAGAGATATGAGTACATAGACTCCATTATAAAGGACTGCAGCAAGATCAAAAGAAAAGGCAGCCTCAGCACATCTGACAAGATAGACAAAGTAGTGACAAACCGCTGGCTGGCTCTTCCAATCTTTGCCCTAGTAATGGTGCTGGTATATTATGTATCCATAACATCAGTCGGAGCTATAGCCACAGACTGGGCCAATGACGGAGTTTTCGGAGAAGGCTGGGAGCTGTTCGGACTGTGGGTTCCTGGAATTCCAGTTCTGCTCGGAGATTTTCTCGCTTTCATCGGTTGCGCCGAATGGCTCCAAGGCTTGATTCTAGATGGAATAGTCGCGGGCGTCGGCGCGGTGCTGGGGTTTGTCCCGCAGATGCTCATCCTCTTTATATTCCTGGCATTTCTTGAAGGTTGCGGCTACATGGCCCGCATAGCTTTCATTATGGATAGAATTTTCAGAAGATTCGGTCTTTCAGGCAAGTCTTTCATACCCATTCTCATCGGCACCGGCTGCGGAGTCCCCGGAATCATGGCATCCCGTACGATAGAAAGCGATATGGATCGCAAGATGACTATAATGACCACCACCTTCATACCATGCAGCGCGAAGCTCCCAATAATCGCCTTGATTTCAGGAGCTTTGTTCCAAGGAGCGTGGTGGGTTGCGCCAAGCTCTTACTTCATTGGGTTCGCAGCCATCATATGCTCGGGCATCATCCTGAAGAAGACCAAGATGTTCGCCGGAGAAGCGGCGCCGTTTGTGATGGAGCTTCCGGCCTACCACTGGCCGACTCCGAGGAATATTCTTTCAAGCATGTGGGAGAGAGGCTATTCATTCATAAAAAAAGCGGGAACCATCATCCTGCTTGCCACAATCTTTGTATGGTTTGCTTCCAGCTTCGGCTGGGCTGACGGATCATTCGGCATGGTCGATATGAGCGACAGCATTCTTGCAGTGCTCAGTTCCGGGATATCATGGATTTTCACTCCTATAGGCTGGGGAGACTGGAAAGCAGCAGCGGCAGCTGTGACAGGCCTGATTGCCAAAGAGAACATAGTAGGAACTTTCGGCGTTCTGTATGGAGGAATGGCTGAAGTATCCGAGGATGGCGCCGAGGTTTGGGGCAGTTTGGCAGCGAGCTTCACAATGCTTAGCGCTTACTCCTTTTTGGTTTTCAACCTTCTATGCGCACCCTGCTTCGCGGCGATGGGCGCGATAAAGAGGGAAATGAACAACCCGAAATGGTTTTGGTTCGCGATCGGATATCAATGCGGCTTCGCATATTTGGTTTCTTTGTGCGTATATCAGCTCGGCTTGCTGTTTTCAGCGGGAAGCTTCAGCATTTGGACCGTGGTGGCGGTAGCGCTTGTCGCAGTGTTTGTATTCATGCTGGTAAAGCCTGAAAAGGCAGCGGGGTTGAAGGTCAAGATGCAGCTCCGCTAGGCTATGCTGACGCACAGTCAGATGCAACGATTTTAGGGTTGCATTGTCCTTTGAATGTTTAATGTCCAGGTTTCGAAATCGGAACTTTCTAGTGTTCATCAGTTTATATGACTTCTCTTCAGCATAAGTAAACGAGGGGAACCCGGGTAGGCATGGCAAGTTGAGGGGCGAGGATAAAATCCGCGCCCCTTTTTGCATGCCCGCGCGCGGAAAGGAACTCGTACGCATGAGCAAAAAAGGACAGTAGCAGGTTGCACGGGAGGGGGCAAGAAAATCACCGGGCAGGACAATATGGCGTTGGAGGCGTTTGCGGAGGGCGCGAAGCGCATGACAGCGTTTCGACAAGCCTGCTGGGAGAAAAGGCGAGCGCGCCCTCGCGTTTAAAGGGCGGACCGCTGCAACCATGGAAACTATAATTAGATTCGAAAGGACAATGAGAGCACTGAGATGATAAACAGATATAGTTTGATTTATAGACTGAATGTACTATAATTAAGATGCGCTGCAGTAATTGACATGATTTTGCCAGAGACATTGCTAATGGGAGGTCGTCTGTTAATGCCAAAAAAAATACAAACAGGAATTGCTGACTTTGCAAAAATCAGGGATCAAGGTCTAGTTTATGTGGATAAGACTAATTTCATTCAAATTTTAGAGGATATTGGATCATATGTTTCCTTCTTTAGGCCTAGAAGATTTGGCAAGAGCTTGTTTATATCAACTCTTAAGTATTACTATGACTATAAATACACCGATAGGTTCGAAAGTCTTTTTGGAGGCACTTACATTGGATCTAACCCTACTCAGCTCAGGAATTCTTTTTCAGTAATAGTTTTCAATTTTTCTGGGATAAAGGGTTCAGCTGATCTTGAGGGAATATATTCTGAATTTTCTGAAGTTGTGGGATCAACTATTGAAAAGTTTCTGATCAGCAACAGAATTACTCTGGAAAGTCCTATGGATTACTCAAAATCACCTGCAATAATAATTGATCGGTTTTTGAAGATCTCATTCCACCATCTGAAGCATCCTCTTTATATCCTTATAGACGAATATGATCATTTCCTTAACAAGATAATGGGTTCACAAACTTCAGATTTCAAAACAATGGTAGCCACAGGAGGATTTGTCCGCAATTTCTTTGAAATGATAAAAGCAGCGGCTGATGACGGTCTCGTAAGCGAGATCTTCATGACTGGAGTAAGTCCGATTACTTTGGACAGCTTGACTAGCGGTTTCAATATAACTACAAACATGACTTTGCGCCCTCCTCTTCATGATGTTATGGGATTTACAGCTGATGAAGTCGAATGCATTATAAAAGAGGCGCTTTCAGATTTCGATGTTGATTGCGGCTGCTTGCTTGACAAGATGACAAAGCTTTATAATGGGTACTGTTTTTGCCCTAATTCCAAAAACAAGCTTTTTAACAGTGATATGGTTCTCTATTACATTAAATCGTATATACATTTTGGTTCGACTCCAAAAAAAATCTTCGATCCCAATATTTTAAGCGATTACTCTAAGCTGCAGTCCCTCGTGTCAATAGATCTCGGAGATAAAAATGGGGCTAATTACATACAAATAGAGGATGCAAAAAAGGGACGCTCAGAAGCGCTCATTTCCATACTAATGGGCGAACCAATGCAAGCTGATATCACTGAGGTTTATGAATTGGTTAAATTTGATCAAAACGATTTTCTTTCTTATCTATTCTACAACGGGTATTTGACAATCGGGACAGAAGATAGCCTGATTATTCCTAATGCTTTGATAAAGAGAGTATTTACAGACTATTTCGTAGACATGTCATTGGCTCCAACGCTAGGAATTGACTCTAAAAGAAATGGAGAAGCCATGAAGCAGATCTCGTCTACAGGCAAAAACGAAAAATTCATCCAAGTGATATCCGATATTTTAGCTGCAACACCGGATAGGCTCTACCTGCATTTCGCCGAGACAAACTTGCAGCTGATAGGCTATTCTATTGCAAGAAACTACACGGGGTATGAAACTGAAATCGAAAAAGATGTCGGTTATGGACACATAGACTTGACATTTCTTCCAAGCGGCATTCCTGTCAATTACTATGCGCTAAATGAGCTGAAATACATTAAAGCGTCTGAACTCAACCCCAAAGATGTTATTCCAGAGAATTTGGAAGAGTACAGGTTAGAGCTGATAGAAGAAAGATGGCTTGACGCCCTATCCAAGCTAAAGAAATACTCTTTGGCTCCACAATTCTCAGTTTTAATAGCGCAAGGCAGGCTTAAATTTTGGATCATAATTTTCAGCACTCATAGATGCTTGGTGAATCAAGAAATTGACGTGAACTCCAAGGAACTGAAAATAGAATTGCATGACTTTGGCGGATGGTGGTTTGAAAACAAGCCAGTAAGGAGCAAGTTTAAACCAATTAAACCGAAGAAAGCATGTTCCAATGATTCACATGACTCAAATGCAACCAAAAAGCCCAGAAGCTCATAAAGAGCATATACTCGGCCCAAATCACCTGAAACCAGTTAAATTCTTAAAGCGAACTTTAAGATTCATCTACCCCATGAGCAAAGCCCTTGCATGCAAGGGCTTTGCTTTAATGGCTCGAAACGGCTGGAACCATCTGGGTCTATACTGTCCCGAATTAAGTCCTTCAGCCCTTTGAGCTTTTTATAAAGGCAGTCAGAGCTTTATGTTATTTTGATTGCCCCATTTCAAGTGCCATATAAGTATTCTGAGTTTCTATACACTCTTTATCATATATTGATTTTCATAAAAACTGCCTTTTTTTGTTGATTATACAGTGGGTGCGAAATGAGGATATCCGCATTTCGCACCCACTGTATAATCAACAAAAAAAGGAACATTGAATGAAAATCTGTATATATCGACGCATCCTTCGCCACATTTAATTTTATGGCTGCATTTTATGGATTTTTCCAGAACCGGCTCCGAATCTGGATGCGGACAGTATGCCCGCCGACCAGCAGCAATATGCATTTTGCGTGCCGCTTGAATGAGTTGCCCCTAACTTCAGCCCATACGTAGATGACGACCATACCCGCCTAACATACTCCGCCGGAACAGCGCGAATGCGGCCGCCGCGAAGAATATAGCCCCCCGGTGCAGCGCATCCAGATATATGCGTCGGCTGTAGTACTTGCAGGAAGATTTCAGGCTGGCCAGCTGGACGATTCCGCTGAACACGGCGAACGACTCGATTTTTTAAGGGAGATAAAGATGTTTTCCTTGGCGACCCCGTCGATTTCGCAGAGGGCTGGCAGGTTTTTTGCACGCTTTTCGCCCCGATAAAGCGCTGCTTCATAATATTTGAGCTTTGCCGGTTCGCCGTATAGACAGGCTTCAGCATCCATGAATTCATCCTTGCATATTTCGAACAAAGAGCAGATTTTATCCCGCCCCCTTTTTCCGGCGTTCTCCTTCCTTTGCTTTCGGCTTCGGCCCCGTCCAAGCCCCTCAGTTTTCCTTGGCCCGTGCGGCGGCGCTGATCATTCCGGAAAATTGAAGGCTTGCAATCTTGAATGCCGCCAGCGGCTTGCACGCCTGTCCAGAACCAAAAAGCGAGGATCCGCAGACATTGCGAAAATTCCCGCATCTGCGGCCATGCTCGCGGCATCTGAAAGAGCTGTCGCCTTCTTGTCGCAGCTACGGGCTGTTTCGAGGGCGTCGACGGCTAATTTCGCGGCGTTCGACTCCGCCTCGCCCTTTTTTCCGCCTCCGCAGTAGGATCTGATGATCCAGCCGTGAGAATTGCGAAGCTCGAACAGGAGGTGAACTGCAAACATTTTATCGGAGTTTCCCGCGAGAATGCTTATGGTAGCCGGGCATACGCACCTTGGCATGCTCTTTTCTGGACGAATCCCCCGATTCCTGGCGAATCCAAGCAACTCCAGGCATCTTCCCGCTTTCCTTGCAGACTGCGGCGCCGTCGCCGACGGGGATGCATTTTCCATTGCCCTGGCACCGCGACTGAACCGGTACAGCACTCGGCGATATCCCCAGTATAAGAGACTGTCGAGTTGACAGTGTAGGTTGATTCACAGTCGCTTACATTCCCCTCAGCGCTTCCGACGATGCCGCCGACATAGGTAATCCCTGTCACCGTTCCTGCGGAACTACAGCTGTCTATAGAACTGGTTAATTTCCCCGCAATTCCTCCCGCGTAATTTGATCCGGTCACATCCGCGTTTTGAACATTGCCATCCTAAACGTCACAATTAGTTTGTTCTGTGAATGTATTTCCGACTGATTTCATGATTTATCCCCTGGTTGCTCCGTATCGGCATTTTAGCGACGTTTATTCCGTCGCCATATTAGAGTGTGCCTGGCGCGGGAAAAGGTGCGGGGTGTGAGGGCCATCCCTACAGAAGAGTGAATCTGTTTCTCCGATTGGACTTATTTTTTATGCATTCACGCAAAAAAGCCGTATACGTCTGATTAACGGCCATACACGTCATGTGCTTGTATAAGACTTACGCTGGGAAGCGCGTATCAGTGAGTGAATCTTGAAGCGCCATCGAATGAGGATTGATACGATTCATAACAATCTTCTGTTTTGTCATGGTACATCACGTATGTGTCTTGATGCGTTTCACAATTAAGGCAAGCTAGTCATCCACGAGCTTGCCTTTTAATTTTACCCTACACGCCGGAATTTTTGCAGACAAGGATGGGATTTACTTGACATCCCCACTCCTTCAGGATAAGCAATCCAAATATCCGCATATGGGATGAATACTTCTGAGACCAGCAACTCATCCTTGCTGTTTAAGCACAAACCATGCGCCGTAAAAAAGCTGCCTTTGGCACCGCCATCGGCACTGCCGATTCTCGCGAGCTCTTTTCCCGTATGCTTGTCAAACACCCTGCACTGCGAATGGTGGCGCCTGGTTCCGGGTTCAAACAGGACATTGTCTATGTATAATAGTTCTCCCAGTTCTGATACATAAACGTAATCCCTGCGAACGCAAATATCTGTAGGCCGCCAAATATCGCCCCATATTGCCTTGAGGCCGCCATCAGCGTCAAATACCTGAATCCTTTCGTTTTCTCGGTCGCAAACATAGACATCGTTATTTTGCCGATCTATCCCAATACCGTGAACCACATTGAATTCACCGGAAGCGTCGCCCGGGTTCCCCCAGGACTTGATATGCCTGCCGTCCTTTGAATAGTGGTGGACACGGGCGTTGCCATACCCATCCGCAATGTATAGATCCCCTTGATCGGTCACATCAATTTTTGCCGGATGGTTGAAAGAGTCATTGCTGAACTTAATAGTACGAAAATCATAGTTGACGCAACCATTATCACAGGGGCGGTCGGGCTCTCCGATAGTCGCCAATAATTCCCCCATCGGCGAAAACTTGAATATGCAGTTGCGCATTGCGTCTACGACAAACACGTCGTCGTTATTGTCTATGCACAATCCATGCGCGTTTTTTATTATGCCCGCCCCAAAGCCATACATGTATTTGCCCTCGGAATCCATCACAATTACCGGCGTGCCAAAACCGGGGCAAATGCGCGTGGTATAAAAGATATTGTCTTTAGAATCAACTGCTACGCCTGCCACGTCAGGCATCTTGCTTAACGTGAAATCTATCGGCGCCTGTTCAAATTTAAGAACATCCTCCACTGCGGTCTCTCCTCGTTCCCGCGCCTGTCCGGAATTATCGGGCAGGCGCCTGTACTGGGTGGAATAGCGGCAGCGACTTAGGGCTGGTTTTTGGTGACTTCGACTATGCCATTGTCGCCGTCGACTTTTATCCAATCGCCGGTCGAAATGACTTCGGTTGGATCTTGATCAAGCTCCGTAACCGCTGGTACCCTTGAAAGCACCACACCCAACGCGGTTTGTGAATTATTTTTTGTGATCACGTGCGCAACAGGACCTGTACCCATAGAACTCAGCGCTTTGTACCACCCGGCCCAAGAAGATGAGCCCTTCCCCGTCTTGTACACCAGCACTTTTCCTGTCACGACTTTGCCTTCCCAATCATTTCCTGATTCGGTCACCATGCCGGTAGAAACATCGAAAACGCCCATTCCGCCCAAGGCGTCTTTCGTCACAAGCGCATAGCCTTCGGCTGTGCCGCCGAAAACCTTTCTGCCTTTTAAAACTATTTTTTTCATAGCGCACGCCCCGTCCATTTACCCATAATCGCGGCTGTAACGCATTCCTTTAGGGTTCCTAGAAAAGTATCATGCACGCCAGTCATGCGTGGGAGGTAATGGAGCATTTTAGCTGAATCGGACGCCGTGGATTTGGACGGGTCAATATCAAGATGAGTACCGCAAGAATCCTCTAAAAGCACCCCGCCGGCATTTTTGATTATGCCGCTGTAGCCTGCCCTGTCGGCGATGGCTTTCTGCATGCGGCCTACGGTAATATACAGCTCGACGCTCTCATGCACCTTTTTGCCTTCCAGCAGGCCGGCGACGGCCGCAATGCGTTCAAGGCTATAATGCGGGCAGCCCAATACCACAACATCCACATCATCTTTTGCGGATCGGTTGAATATTTCGTGGGTTTTCTTTCTCTCTTCCCGTCCATATGAAATCACACTGATGTTTTTTCCATTCCCGGTCGCCATATCGAGCGTAGCCGCTTCAGGGGTAATCCCTGGAATGTGAAAGAGCGCAATGGTTCCCGATGACATCCCCGCTGCTCCGAGTGACATAAGCATAAATAAGTCAGGGATATTTTTGATATTTGTATAGACCGGGATTTCCAAACCCGCCTGTAATCCGGCGTAATAGCCAAGGAGTCCCCAGTTTAGGACATCGTCCATCTCAATGTCAACCTGGACTATGATTGTCCCCTTTCTGTTCTCATCCAAATGAAGGCCAGCAAGCGGCGTTTTCCCGGTTATCGCCGAGGCAAAAGCGCTATGGCTCCCTTCGATATTGGTTTTGGCGCCAATAATCGAATTGCAGTAGGCAATCGCGGATGACTCAGTCCAGGCGCAATGCTCGCCCTTGGTTGGTATGTTCCCGCATTGGTAAGGCACGCAGGAATTGAGCGTGACAATGCCAATCCTCTGGCAGTATTTTTCCCCTATATAGGCGGCGTCGCAAGCGTCTTTCCCGCCTTTTTGCAATTCAGGGTACGCATAATCCCTGTAAGTAGCGTTGCTTGTTGTGAAAGCCTTGAGCTTGTCTATGACTAGCGTCTCATCGCTGAATAGGGAATCCTTGGAGATATATTCGTCCATATCCAGCGCAGGGGTTATCCTGCGCAGGCTTTCCATTTCAGGGCATATACAGAGCGTGACGTTATTTGTATCCGCAAATTGCTCCGCCCCTAAGGCTTCGCCATACCGCAGCAGGAATTCCATGGCTTTTTGCTTCGCCTTACCTTGTTTGCCTCTTAGCATATCCACTTCGTCAACTGTCAATTTCATAGAAACGGCGCAGGAAACCCCAGCTCCCGCAGGCTGGGATGTATGCGCCCGCCTCGCTTTCAGATAGAATAGCCTTGCGTTTGCTATCGTAAACCAAACGATTTTATAACGTATCGACAAACCAATCCGCAATATCGCTGAAAACGCCTTCACGGTTCACACAGCTTGGAATATTGTGATCCACACCTGGATATATCTTGATACGTTTGTTTTTATTGCTTTCAGGCAGCGCGTTGTACAGCCGCCGCGGATGATCCTCGGCATTTAGCCCGTCGTCTGCTCCGTGTATGATAAAAATAGGGCAACGCACATCCGAGATGTAATCAGTCGCGTTGAAATCCATAAGATCCCGAATTGACTCCAGCGTAACATATGGACTCATGCCCGGAAGCAGCAAACCTCCTATTACATTGGCGTCGCCTACGATCTCTCCCCTGTGCAGCCCAATATCATCAGCGGCATTTATGATCCTTGAACAACCGGTTGCGGCGGTAAGCCTCGCGTCTTTACGCATCTCCTCCATGATAGCATCCGCGCTGCCGCTCCAATCTTTACGGATATTTTCGCCGCAGCTCGCCGTGCACGCCATCGGCGCCGCGGATTTAATCCGGCTGTCGGTAGCAGCCATAATAATCGACATGATTCCGCCCATACTGACGCCGGTTATGCCGATTCGGTCTTTATCCACAAATGGCAGGCTTTCACAATAATCAATCGCGCACCTTGCATCGTACGGACCCTCGCTCGCCGGCCGTGGGGCGTGGCGCAGCGACGGGTTCACGCCGGCGCCGCGGTGGTCAAAGCGCAGGCTGGCAAATCCGTTGTCCCCCAGCACTTGCGCCAGCCTGCCCAACCCGTCATTGCGGTGGCAGGTATAGCCGTGACAGAGGAGGATCGCCGGGTATTTTTCCGACAGGCAAGCAATATCAGCCGGTGCTCTTTCTCCTTGGACAGCGCCTTCGTTGCCTTTATCGGGTACGTGTATTGTAGCGTCGAGGGGCGTTCCGGCGACATAGAACCTTGTTTCCATTTCCACAGGTTATCAGCTCCTTTTATATCGCGTGGCGTTAACATTTTCCGCTGTCGCGGCCATCTGACGCCGCCTAAGCTTTCGATAGCATAAACTCAATCTTTTAGCGTCTCGCTAAACCAATCCACAATATCCCTAACAACGGCTTCACTGTTTACACAGTCAAAGATACTGTGATCCACATCCGGGTATATCTTGATACGTTTATTTTTATTGCTTTCAGGGAGCGCGTTGTACAGACGTCGCGGATGATCCTCGGCATTTAGCCCGTCGTCAGCCCCATGTATGATAAAGATAGGGCACTGCACATCCGAGATGTAATCAGTCGCGTTGAAATCAATGAGATCCCGGATTGACTCCAGCGTAACATATGGACTAATGCCTGGAAGCAGCAAACTTGCTATTATATTGGCGTCGCCTACGCCCTCCTTTCGGTGTAAACCGATGTCGTCCGCCATATTGATGATCCTCGATAAACCGGTTGCGGCGGTAAGCCTCGCGTCTTTACGCATCTCCTCCATGAAAGCGTCCGCGCTGTCGCCCCAGTCTTTGCGGATGTTTTCGCCGCAATTCGCAGTGCACGCCATCGGCGCAGCGGATTTAATGCGGCTGTCGGTAGCAGCCATAATAATCGACATGATACCGCCCATACTGCCGCCGGTTATGCCGATTCGCTCCTTATCCACGAATGGGAGGCTTTCACAATAATCAATCGCGCTCCTTGCATCGTATGGACCCTCGCTCGAAGGGCGTGGGGTGTGACGCCGCGACGGGTTCACGCCGGCGCCGCGGTGGTCAAAGCGCAGGCTGGCAAACCCGTTGTCGCCCAGCGCTTTCGCCAGCCTGCCCCAGCCATGGTTGCGGTAGCTGCCATATCCGTGGCAGAGCAGAACTGTAGGGTATTTTTCCATTAGGCAGGCAATTCCGGGCGGTACTCGATCAACTTTACCTTGGACAGCGCTTTCGTTGCCTTTATCGGGAATGTGTATAGTCGCTTCAAGGGGTGTTCCAGCCACATAAAACTTGGTTTCTAATTCCATATGATATCAGCTCCTCATGGTCATATTATCAGCATAAGGCAGCGAGTTCAACAAAGCGCTGTAAAGAACGCAAAAAATTACTTGTGATCGAAACATTTTCTTGTATCTTTTTCTTGTATATTCGTTTAAAGTAGAGTTGAACAAACATGACTGCTTGTAAATAATACAGGGGGTGATGGTTTGCGCCAGATTCGTTTAGGTTAAATTTAACAAATACTACTACTTAGCAATAACGCAGGAGGCGGATGGTTTGCGCTGGCATTGCAAAAAAAGTGGATTTCTTCATGAAATCAAAAAAAATAGGGTTCTCTATCTTATGGCGGTACCTGGTATGTTAGTCACCTTTTTGATGTCATATATACCTATGTCAGGGATAATTCTTGCGTTCAAAAATTACCGTTATGACATGGGAATATTCGGAAGCCCCTGGGCCGCGAATTTTGGATTTGACAATTTTCGCTTTTTCTTTATCTCCGGATCAGGTTTTCGCGTTAGTGTGAATACCATCCTTTATAACCTGCTCAACACCGCAGTGTCGCAGGTTCTCTCGATAACAGTGGCGCTGTTGCTTTGCGAGATGAAAAAGAAATGGTTCAAGAGGGTATCGCAATCAGTTATTTTTCTGCCCTATTTTATTTCCTGGACAATTGTCGGCGCTTTTGTGTACAACATGTTCGACTCCAGAAAGGGCTGGTTCAACCACATGTTGACGGCGCTGGGCGGCGAACCGGTGGATATGTACCTGATACCTTGGGTGTGGGTGATCGTTATTTGCTTCTTTAACGCATGGAAATGGGTCGGTTACGGATCCGTAATCTACATAGCCGCCATCATGGGCATTGACGTGGAGTGTTATGAAGCGGCGAACCTCGACGGGGCGTCAGTTACTCAAAAAATACGGTATATTACGCTGCCAGGAATAAAGAATACAATTGTAATAATCTTGCTTCTAAACCTTGGACGTATTCTGAGAGGCGACTTCCAGATGTTTTACCAGATCATCGGGAATAACGGCCAGCTTTTCAGGATGACCGATGTAATCGACACATTTGTCTTCCGTTCGCTCATTAACAGCGCGGATCTCTCCATGACAGCGGCGGCGGCGTTCTATCAATCATTTTTCTGCTTCATCATTATTGTGACGGTCAACTCGCTAATCAAGCGCTTTGAGCCCGATTACGCTCTATTCTAGGGGGAGATGATTGGATGAAAAAACCCGCCAGCAACGGACAGACGCTGTTTAATCTGATATCGTATACCTTCCTGACTTTGTTGTCGATTGTATGCCTCGCGCCTTTTATTATGCTGATCTCCGGTTCTTTTACTGATGAAGAAGCGATAGCGTATTACGGATACAGTTTGTGGCCACAAAAATTTTCAATTGCGGCGTACCGGATGCTTTTCCGATTTCCACGTGATATTATCAGATCCTATGGCGTTTCAGTTTTCGTCACTGTTTCCGGCACGCTTTTAGGACTCTTCATCATATCAATGACAGCGTACGTGATTGGACGCAAAGACGTAAAATATCGCAATAAAATTTCTTTCTATTTTTATTTTGTCACGCTTTTTAACGGAGGGCTGGTAGCCACTTATATCGCGATGGTCAGGTATTATAACCTCAAAAACTCATACATTGCTCTCATCCTGCCGCTCCTAATGAACGCGTTCTATCTGATTGTCATGCGTTCATTCTTGAGCTCGCTGCCGGTTTCTCTCGCCGAATCCGCAAAGATGGACGGAGCCGGAAATTTTGCCATATACTCGAAAATCATCCTGCCTCTTTCAAAACCGGCGCTTGCCACAGTGGGGTTATTTATTGCGCTCGATTACTGGAATGATTGGTACAATGCCATGTTATTTATCTCGACGCCTGAAAAGTACCCGCTCCAATATGTCCTGTATAGCATGCTTTCCACAGCCGAAGCCCTGTCGCGGATTTCGGCGCAGTCGCGAATCCCGATACAGGGTCAGCCGAGGGAATCGATCAAACTGGCAATGGCCTGCATTGCCACAGGTCCGATCATATTGCTTTACCCGTTTGTTCAGAAGTTTTTTATCAGGGGCATTACGATTGGCGCTGTGAAAGGGTAATAAACTTAAATAGACTTGAGGAGGTTAAAGAATGAAAGCTTCGTTTAAAACAATGGTCGCCTTATTTGCGCTAACCGCTGCCACCTTCACGCTTGCCAGCTGCGGAGGCAGTGGACAATCGCCAAGCGCGGGGGAAGCAAGCCAGTCTCAAGCAAGTGCGGAAGCGCCGTCCGCATCAGGGACTCCCGCAGACGGAATTGACATCTCTGAGAACGTCACCGTTGAGTGGTATATACTCGGCGCCCCGGATCCGGATTGGGACGCTATGATGGCGGAATTTAACAAGCTAACCAACGAGGTGCTCAACTGCAATGTAAATGTAACCTGGATCGATTTTGGTAATTTCCTTACGCAATACCCGCTTTTATTAGCTTCCGGGGAAAATGTGGATTTGTGCTTCCAGGCTGTATGGATGAATTTCCAGTCAGAAGCCGCAAAAGGCGCTTTCTACCCGATTGAGGACATTGCCCCTATCTACGCGCCAACCGCCTACGGTTGGCTGCCTGAAGAGGGCATCAAAAACCTCAGTGTAAACGGCCGCCTTTACGGGCTTACCGGCGACAATATCAACCGGGAGCTCATGGGGTATATCGTCCGCGGGGATTTGATGAAAAAATACGGGATCGAAACAATTGATTCCTATAAAGACCTTGAGAATTTCATGCAAGCGGTAGTGGATAACGATCCGCAAATTATCCCGCTTGATCAAGGGGGGGACGGAGGGCTTTTCATACAAATGCCGCAGAATCTCGGCCTTTTCTCAGTCGCAATGTATAACTTCCCGCTTGTGGTCAACCTGGAGTCGGAAAAAGAAGGCGAAATTGTAAACCTGTACGAGTTTCCCGGTACGCTTGAATATTTTGAAATGATGCGTGATTGGTGCAGCAGGGGGTTCTGGAGCAAGAGCGCTCTTTCCGACCCGCCTTCAGCAACATACAGGATTTTAACCGGTGAAGTCGCTGTCGAGGCTCACAGCCAGTATTCCTGGATAGACCGTTACCTGGTAGCGCCCAAGGAGTATGATCTGCAATATTTCCCGGGCCAGCCGCACGCTTATATGGACTCATACGCTCAAAGCGTCGCCGCTATTGGCGCGGGTTCTAAAAATCCTGAACGCTCGCTGATGATTTATGAGAAAATCGCAACCGATGAGAGATACTTTAACTTGCTCCATTTCGGCATAGAAGGCAAAAATTATGAGTTCACGGAAAACGGGGAACTCAACCCGCTTGATGTAACGCTTTTCAACCCTGAAGCATGTTCGTTCGCGTGGATGACAAAATGGAAGGCCTTTGAGCGCGACCTTATCGGCTCGCCCCCCAGCAAAGCCGCGGTATGGTCTTATGTGGAATCCATAGCCGCGCCGAACCGTTATAAAATGTTTTCGTTCAATTCAGAACCCGTTAAAAATGAGTTCGCCGCGATTACCAACACCATCGAAGAGTATGCCAAGCCGCTGCAGGTTGGATTGGTCGCGGATCCCGAGGCGGGGTTAAAAACGCTGAACGAACAGCTTTATGTCGCCGGACTTGAAAAGGTCTGGGCTGAAATGCAAAAACAGATCGACGCTTACAATGCGGAGTATGACAGTTAATTACTCCGAATATGCATTTTGAAAAATCACAAAATATCGGGTCTTTAAACTTAACCATGGAAAATGTTAAATAAAGTAAAATAAATCCCATGAAATCCACTTATACTGAAATGGACGCAGAGCTGACCACGCTTAAGTTTAAAGACCCAAAATATCTAACAACTCCTAATGTGCATTTTGAAAAATCTCAAAATATCTAACAATATAAACTTGAATTTTGAAATCAGACTTAAAATTAATTGTGAAATGTGTACATCAATTCAAGTAGCAAAGTCTGCATTATAGTCGCAATTCAGTTCATTATATACCGCTTTTCATCAAATGCTCCTTTTTTGGAGCTTGATTATACATTGAGGGTGCGAAATGCCGAATCGGCATTTCGCACTACCTGTATAATCAATCTCCAAAAAAGGCAATTTTATATGAAAAGCGGTATACTTAAAAAGCATAGACTATTGAAAATATTTCTGCCAGACCGGTATAGTATCGCGCATGCGCAAATAAGCATTCAAGGCTGCCCGGTTAAGGACCTTGACTGTTTATTTGCGCCGTCTTACAATTGCCTTATCTGTTTACAAGAAAGGTCGAACCAGATGATAAAACTGCTTTTAGTTGATGACGAACCGACGACGCGAAACGGCTTGATGAACCATATCCCGTGGAAAGCTTTGGGTATCGGCGAAGTACGGTCGGCGACAGATGGTTTTGAAGCGCTTAAAATAGCGGAAGAACTGGATCCGGATATCGTTGTGTCGGATATTAGGATGCCAGGCATGGAAGGCACCATCTTTTGCGCTCACCTTGTCAACCGGTTTACGGGTTGCAAAGTGATTTTTATAAGCGGCTACTCTAACGAGGAATATCTTAAAGCAGCTATTAAGATCCACGCGCTCAGCTATATTGAAAAGCCCATTGACTTGGATGCCCTGAAGACAGAACTCAGGAAAGCCGTTGAAATGTGCCTGGAAGAGCAGAAAAATATGAAGCCGGCCAATGAAAGCCTGCCATATTTTAAGCAGCGAATCCTCGCTGATTTAACACGCAAGGATTTTAATCCGGAAACGGTTCTCGACGAGCTTGCCGCCGCAAAAATGGCCGTGAATGCTGACGGTATCTTTGTGGCGGTGATTCTCGAATGCTATGTGGAAGGCGAACCATACCCGGAATATTCATTCATGATATTGCTGTTGGAAACCGTGGAGAAAATACTTGCCGGTACTTTCTGCATTGCCGCGATCACGGGCAGTGACCAGATCACTATAGTTTTAGAAAATAACGGGACGAATGCGTGGCATCAACACCTCTTTTACGGGATTAAAAAAGCGGCTTCGGAATATCAGGGGTGCGCCGATATATTTATTGCTGTAGGTGAAACGGCGTCAGGCTTCCGGGACATCCCCCTTTCTTATGACACTGCCCGAGAAGAGTCTAAATTCGTGTTTTATAAAGGATATGGGCACATAACCTTTGCCACAGGAACCGTAAAGCCGCCTATGGATATTGGGGAGGAACCTCCGGCCTGCTTCAGGAACCTGCCGTTTGAGGATGAGAAAAGCCTGATTGGGTATGCAAAGTCGTTGCGCCAGCGTTTGCTGGAACGATGCAACCCGATGGTTAACGATGTAAAGAATTTTTATTTCTATCTTATCCTGACGTTGTTTAATGAAGCCGAAAAGTTGGGCGTTAACCTTGAGGAAATGACGAAAAGCCGCCGTGTTTATCTTTGGGAAGCGGTCTATGGCTTCCGCACATTAGACAAAGCGACGGAATTCCTTACGGACGCGATCAGGTTCGTGCTGAGTTCACGCGCCGAACAGGATTTGAAGCGAAAAACCATAGGCAAAGTTAAGAAGTTTGTTGACGGGAACTTTTCTAAAAAGCTCAGTGTAAAGGTAATTGCAGAGTATTTTTACCTTTCGCCAACCTATCTGTGCTATCTCTTTAAGACGGTAACGGACAGCACGCTAAACGAATATATAACCGCGGCGCGTGTTGAAAAATCCAAGGAATACCTCATGGATAAGCGGATTAAACTATTTGAAGTCGCGAAATGCGTGGGCTATAACGATCCGAATTACTACGCGAAAGTATTCAAGAAGCTTACCGGCGCTACGCCTTCGTCTTTCAGGGAAAAATACGCTAATGATTAGGGGAAGAATATGCCTGATCTCCGGTTACTTCAGGAATTTGAGTTTGCATGCCAAACTGATGCTGACATTTATATCGGTCATCCTTTTGCCGCTCATCACCTTGACTTCCGTATCCTTTAAAAACGTGTCGGTGAATTATGAGGAGAGCATTAGGTTTACCGCGAACCAATCCTTCGATCAAGCATTCGAGCTTATGACCTACCGAATCAACTCGATGCTCAAATCATCGGACATGGTGTGTACGGATAAGGGTATTCAAAATGTGCTAAACAGGGAGCAAAGCCAAACGGATATCTTCGAGCAGAACATCGATCTGCGCGCCCTTAACGCGTTTTTGTCCAATGTGGAAAAATCACAGGACGTTTATAGGGTAAAACTCTATGTGCCGGGTTGGATGATGTTTTCCACACAGGACATCAATTACGGAAACTTTGACGAGTTTATGAAAGAGCCGGAGTATAAACTGCTGACGGATAAAAGAAGGATGATGTTATGGCTGAAGCCGGAGAAGATTAGGAATGAAACTATTTTTAATGTATATGACGATACCCTTTCTTTGATCTGCGCCATAAGGGACATGACCAAGCTGAGCCGGATTATCGGCGTTGTGAGAATCTTCATTCTAGAGGAAAGCGTGCGGGAAATCCAAGCGCGCGCGAACGCAATACCCAGCGCAGTTACGTATATACAGAATTCGGATGGCGATTTGATAAGCTGTTCCAATTTGGAGACTTTCTCGCGGTATGCTCCCGGCGGCGAGGTCATGCCGCTGACAGGAGGGCAAACGCTGGGCCTTGAAAAGATAGATATAAATCGGAATCAATACCTTGTTAGCGCAAAACCCCTTGAAAACACGGACTGGACCCTTGTCAACGTTATTCCATATGACGATATCTTCGCAAAAAGCAAGGAAATTAGGAACGGCCTTATAATGCTTACCTGTATTTTAGGGCTGTCTTCAGGCGGGCTTTCGTACCTGGTATCGAGGTCGCTCACTCGGCGGGTATCCCTGCTAAACAAGAGCATTTCCGAGGTGCAGGAAGGCAAGCTAGATATGAGGGTGGAAGAAAGCGGCAATGATGAGATTGGGCTTCTGATTAAAAACTTCAACTATATGCTTTACAGGATCAAGGAACTGCTCGACACGCAGTTCGTTCTTGGGCAGGAAGTGAAAAACGCTGAATTCAAGGCGTTGCAAGCACAAATAAACCCGCATTTCCTATATAACACCTTAGAACTTGTCAACTGGAAAGCTATTGAGAACAACGTGCCCGAAATTGCTGAAATATTGCAGTATATGGCAAAATTTTATAAAATCAGCCTGAGTGGCGGGCAGGATATGATTCCGCTTTCAACTGAGCTTGAGCATGTAAGGATGTATGTGCAGATACAGAAACTTAGGTTTGAGAACCGGATAGAGCTGATTACGGATATCTCGGAACAGGCGTACGGAGCCAAAACGTTAAAATTGATCCTGCAGCCGCTCGTGGAGAACGCGATCCTGCACGGGATATTTGAAAAGCGGGAAAAATGCGGGACTGTAAAAATAACCGGGCGCGTGGAGATGGACGCGCTTGTGCTGACAGTGGAAGATAACGGCGTTGGAATGACGGAACACGAAGTCAAAGCGGTTCTGGAAAAGCAGACGCCGGGATATGGCGCCAGAAATATCGACCAGCGAATAAAGCTTCGATGCGGCCCGGAGTATGGACTTACCTACGAATCACATTATGGCGACGGAACAAAGGTTACAGTAAAGCTGTCAGTTTCACTCCAAAATATTGCGTCACAAGCGTCCCTTGCCAATCAGCAGCAATTTAGATATATTACTCATATTTGAACGGTAAGCCCCTTAGGCGCATTTTTTATACCTCCAAGCAAAAAAATGCCGTATATGCCCAATTTTTAGGCATATACGGCTTATGCCTGTTTAAACAAGTTGATAGTCGGAATAAGAGCTGAAAGCGTTGAATCAACCCCCGTAAACATCTAAATCTCAACATTTGAAGTCAATAAAAATACAGTATCAACCCGCTTTGCTACTATCGCCTTAATCAATCTGCTTTTCATGTCGTCCATTCGATGCTCTTAAGTTAGCGATGGCTAACTATATTATATGGCGTAATCGCTCTGGATTGCAAGATATTTTACTTATGTGCATATGAAGGTTCATATAAAACAGGCAATATGACTGCAAATCAGTGCATGCTGATGCATGAAGCTGTGATTTTGAGTAAGGTTTTAAATTAAGCATGCATATGCTGATTTGCTTATGAAACTTCCTAGTGCAGACAGTCTTAAATGCGCTACAGTCCTATTTGGCTATAATTAAGCATTTTACAGGCTAGAACATGTCACGCAATTAAGAGCGACAGCACTAGTTTGACTGCGAATCATAAGCCGGACTCATAATCGACGCAATGATTGGGCATCGGCATGTAATGCGAAAATGCCGGAGCGGAAAAAGGGCGCGAAGAAGCGGGGCGCCTCTAAGCAAAGCCCCCCGCTGAAAACTCATATTCCAGGCTTGATATTTATAATGGCATTGTCATGCCTGGGGACTTATAAGATCAAAATCCCTCTTAACGCCCCTGAGCGTCTGCCTTGCCATGTAGAACTGACAAAAAAAGGGACTTATGAATACGGAGAGTATATAATTTAATATATATTGCATATAAAGAACATAAGCACCTTTTCGATTTTCCTAGTTAGGCCTAAATAAGCTATGTCTCAGATCTACTTGACAGTGGTGAGTTTTATGTATTAAAATTACATAAATGGACAATTATTCCAACAGAGAAGTCAAATATTAGGGAGAACCTGAATATTTCTTAATATTCCTGGATTTTGCTGACGG
>JAISZB010000373.1 GCA_031269465.1 Clostridiales bacterium
TAGCGCAAGGGGCGCCTTCGCCTCCACCCGTCCCCAAGCCCGCCTTGCCTACGGCAAGGCGGGCTTGGGGACGGGTGGAGGGTTCCGCTCCCTCTATTTCCGCTTGGGAAGAGGAAAAAAATCCCTATGGCGACTGTTGCATTTGATATTGCAATTTATAAACCTCTATATTTTTTATAGCGCCTCAGCTGCGCCTTGACGCGGGCAACCAATTCCAAAGGCCGGAATGGTTTTGTGATGTAATCGTCAGCGCCGAGAGTCAGGCCTGTAATCTTATCCAATTCAGCGTCCTTTGCTGTCAGCATGATAATGGGGTAAGTATGCTTTTCACGTATTTTTTGGCAAATAGCAAGGCCATTAGAACCGGGAAGCAGGATGTCCAAAATGGCTAGGTCAAGCTCGGCATTGTCTATGCAAACCAAAGCTTCTTTGGCGGTATAAAACTTAAAAACCGTATAGTTTTCATTTTTCAAGTATAACTCAACCAAGTCGGCGATTTCCTGCTCGTCGTCTACAATCAGTATTTTGTCAGCCATTGTCACGCATCCTTTCATTTGCTCCCATTAAAGCATATAGAGAATAGGTTGAGAGTATATTTATTCATTATTAATAAAATATTAAGATTTCCATAAGTTTTTTAATACCATCATTGAAACCATTAAGCGCAGGCAAGCGGATGATTACGCCTTTAAGCGCCTCAGTGGATAGTCAATCCCCAAAATCAGCGCATTTGGTTGCGAGTCGGCATACGTTGAAGACCGGGAAGCGGCGGATGCAATCTTGACAGGGAGGATATGGTTAAGCATGTTGAATGGCATCTGGCCGGGGATAGGCCTTAAAGCCGGGATGATCCGGAAATTCAATACGGCTGGGATTCTGGGGTTGGAAAAAGGGATGCCGTTTAATAGGCATCCCTCGCTTTTTGTTTCATTGACTAATGAAAATCAGTAATTGAGATAAGCTTTCGGGTTTGTGGGAGAGCCGTTTATTCTGACTTCAAAATGGCAGTGCGGGCCGGTGGAGTTGCCAGTGCTTCCTGCCCTGGCGATTACATCGCCTTTGTTTACAATTGTTCCGGAAGAGGCGACGGTTTTGGAGTTGTGGCCGTACAGGGTGGTTATGCCATTTCCGTGATCTACGATGATGGTGTAGCCGTATCCGCTCTTCCAGCCGGCATAGATGCATACGCCGTTGTCTGCGGCGACGATTGAAGTTCCGGTAGGCGCGGGTATGTCAACGCCCGAGTGGAATTCGCTTCTGCCGTTTACGGGATTGTATCTGTAGCGGTAGACGTCGCTTATGGTGTAGCGGCCGGGAACGGGCCAGAGCATTTGTCCGGAATAAGGCGCCGCGTTCACGGAAGTGCTGGCGTATCCGCCGCTGGCGGCAAGGGCGGCCGCCGCTTGGCGGGCAGCCTCTTTTCTAGCGGCGTCAGCTTCGGCGGCCTTTATGAGAGATACTATCTCAGCTTCAGCTTTATCCAGCGAAGCTATCTTTTCAGCGTATGACTTTTCGTCGCTGTCCAGCTTGTTGAATACTTCCTGCTTCTTCGCCAAAGCATCCTGAAGGTTGGTTTGAAGCTGCTCCTGCTCAAAGGCCATAACTTCTATGTTTGATTTTTGATTGTCTATTTCTTTGACTTTTTCGGAAATCACACTTTCGATGGTCACAAGTTTATTTACAAGCGTTTTATCGTTTTTGATTATCCGGTTTATGTATTCAACCCTATTGACGAAATCTGTGAAGTTTTGAGCGTCAAAGATTACATCAAGATAGTCAATTGTTCCGTTGATGTACATATAGCGCATTCTTTTTTTAAGTGTATCATACTGTTTTTCGCGCTCCTCCTGGGCAGCTGAAAGATCGCCTTCGATTTTCTCGAGCAGGATGTTGGTTCTATCCAGCCTGTCGTTGAGAAGAATCAAATCGTCAGTGGCCTTTGTAAGCTCGCTGTCGATTTGCTCCATCTCAACCTCGGCTTGATTTTTCTGTTCGATAGTGCTGTTGAACTCTTCTTGAACTTCGCTCTTCTCGCTGTTTACTTCTTCCTGCTTGTTTTTGAGATCCTCCAGGCTGTTCGCGCGGACAGGCAGCGTTGTTGCGACTAATGATGCAAGCGCTAGAAGCAGAAAGATATTCCTTCGCATTTGATGTTTTTCCTCCTCTTTCTTTTCCTTATACGTTAAGATGCTGGCGAATTGATGTGACGCTTCCCAGGACGCCTATGAAAACGCCAAGTATGCCCAGCAGAGGAATCAAGATGGTGAAGATGTAGGCCCGCGTCCTAAAGTCGAAGTCCAGGATGGAGAGGGAGTTCTTTACCAGCTCAATTGCCGGGGTGTATACGGTGTGTATGAGAAACGTAGGAACCATCGCGCCAAGCACTCCAATTATCATGCCTTCAATGATGAATGGCCAGCGTATGAAGGCGTCTGTGGCGCCTACATACTTCATTATATTAATTTCAGTTTTGCGTGAATTTACAGCCAGTTTTATCGTGTTGAAAATGATTACTATGGAAATGATTCCAAGCCCTGCGATAATGATTACGCAGATTACCCTGAGAACGTTGTTTATAGTTATAAGGATGTTCACTGCTTGCTTGCCGTGCTTTATAGTATCTATTCCTTCGCCTTTGAGCTCATCCAGGCGGTTTACCACATAGTCCCAGTATCCCAGGGTCTCTATGTCTAAAACAAAGGAGCGGGGAAGAGGATTGTCGCTTTCCAAGCCGTCGAGGATATGGCTGGAATCTCCCAGATTTTCTCGAAACTGCGCGAGCGCGTCTTCTGAGGAGATGTACTCGACATTGCTTACATGAGGTATGTCCCTTATTAATTTCACAAGGTTGTTGACGTCTTCAGAGGAGCTGTCCTGGCTGATGTATACTGTTATGCTCAGCAGAGACTCCATTTGGAACAGCAGATAATCAATGTTGGAAGCTATGCAATAGGAAATCGACACGATGAACAGGCAGCCTGCCAGCGTAATTACAGACGCTATCGTCATAAGCCTGTTTTTTATCAGGCTCCGAAAGGCTTCTTGAATAGCGTAAGTTGTATTCCTAAGATTCATCTCTGTATCCGCCCTTTTCTATATCACGCAGAATAACGCCGTTCTTTAAAGTAACAACGCGCTTTTTCATAGAGTCGACTATTTCTTTGGCATGCGTCGCTACAACAACAGTAGTCCCCCTATCGTTGATGTCCTCAAGAAGCGTTACAATGTCCCATGCGGTGTCCGGATCCAGGTTTCCGGTAGGCTCGTCCGCTATCAGAAGAGGAGGCTTGTTGACTATAGCTCTTGCAAGGGCGGTGCGTTGCTGCTCTCCGCCGGATAGCTGATTCGGATAGGCTTTCGCTTTTCTGGCAAGGCCGACCCATGCCAGTACAGAGGGGACGCTTCTTCTGATTTCACGGTTGGAAGCTCCTACTATCTGCATGGCGAAAGCGACGTTTTCATACACGGTTTTATTAGGAAGAAGCCGGAAGTCCTGAAAGACAACTCCCATGCGGCGCCTGTAGTAAGGCATTTGGCTCCGAGTAAGAAGGCTTAGATCGTCGCCGTTTACGAGGAGTTTTCCTTCGGTAGGCTCGACTTCCTTGAGAAGGAGCTTTACCAGAGTCGTCTTGCCGGAGCCGCTTGTTCCGACTATGAACACAAACTCGCCATCATCTATCCTAAGACTGAGATGATCGACTCCCTTTGCGCCGTTGTCATATATTTTTGTAAGGTTTTCAGCTGTAATCATTTAGAAAATATCCCCTTAAATGTGGCCGACGGCAATTCGCTGCAGGACGATGCTTATTACCTGCATTGAATTGTTCTGTCTTAAAGGCGCTTTCAAATTCATCGCGCTCTCATTTACTATGGCGATGAATTAGGAAGGCGAAAGAGCGCTTCGCCTCTGTAAAATTGTTACGCAGAGACGCACTGAAATATTGCATTCATGAAAGGCAAATGCTGCAAAGCAATATGCGGCTTATGAAATTATGACCGATAATAGAGAGAGGAAAAGGCATATTGCATTTATTGATCGAATATCCATCTATTTCAGACATATTTCTCATTCTAACCTTTTTCACCATGAAAATCAAGTCCTTAAATCTGGAACCTATACGCCAGCAAATGTCCTTCATGCATGCAGGGGCATGCAGCCATGCAACAGTCTTGAAGGGGAAGATATGTATACGTCAGAGTTCGTTCAATTTTAGACATGATTTTGCTGACGAATATGTTAAGACAATGTAAATCAAATGTTACAACAATAACGTTATGTTTCAGCACTATGAACTGAAAAAAGCGGATTGGAGCATGATATTATTCCCCTGTAGAGAAAAAAAGAGCAATCAGAATGAAAATTAAAGCTTTTCTGCAACTTCAGAGTCAATAAACACTCACTAGAGGCATGGAGAAGGTGATCCAGTGAAAATCAAATGTTAAAAATTGATTAAGCAAGTGTTACGATGTATTTCCGGATTATTTAATTATATATCCTTTTTGAGCAATTAAGGTTAAAAAATGATTAGATTTTTGTGTTGCAGGCATAAAACGCAAAAAGAAATGGCATAAACGAAAAGCTATTTGTGCAAAACTGTTGGGCTGATTTTCTGAAAAGGGCTTGGCGCCAGGGCCAGACTGGATAGCAATGAGCTATGCGAATGACACTCCGATGCTGGATGTCCTGGCATCCGCCATCGGAGATCGATGCGCTCGGATTCGCCGGATTTCGCAAGCCATGCGGGCATCTAGTTGGAGGAATCGGGATATTTCCCAGCAGCCAAATCGCGCAGCATTGAGCTCCATGCGCATCCGGCCTGCTCCGAGTCCGTGAAGATGAGAAATTCCTGCGCGCTGAAAAGGCTTGGCAACTTTATGGAAATCAACGGCCTGCCATATTCTCCGGAACTGGGTTTGGCGCGGCCTGGGCTGTTGAGGGGCAAATGCGGATTTTACATGCGCAAAGAGGCGATAGCGATTGTTTTAGACGTCAATTCCAGCCTGGTTTTTGCCGCCAGTTTCAGGGTTGCAGGGTCTACCAACAGGATCACTTCCAAAAGATCACAATCTTATTTAGCTGAAATATTTGTTTTGTGCGAGTTTGCTCGTATAATAGCAATTGATAGAACCCCCCCTCTTAGCAGCAATGCGTGATGTGATCTATGAGGGGACATCTGTTTTTAGGGAGAATCACCACCATGATCAAACAACACGCTATATACGCACGGCAAAATAGCCAAGTTGCGAGAATACGGCTGTATATGTACCCGCGCAGAACCAGTTCGCGGCCGCAGGCCACGGGCGTGAGCGCGAGCTCGACGCCAGCGAGGCGATTGCTCGCCGGAAGCAGATCCACGCCTTCCTTGTGATGTATTATTCCTGCTGCGGGATTGACATCCTCGCCATTGATGAGGCTAATCATCACGCTCGAGAGCGTTGCCTTCAGCTTGTCAGGCTCCATCACGCCCAAGCTGGCGGTGAGCGAGCGCTGGCTGTCCGCGTCAATGACAAGCGTCTTTTTGCCCTCGCGGACAAGGCCGACACCAAGGCTCACGGCGGTCGTGGCCTTGCCGACGCCGCCCTTCCTCGCGCCGATGACAATCGTGTTGCCCATATAGCATTTCCTCCTTTTTCGGGGCAAAGATTTTAGCGTTAATTTGACGTCAGTTTCTAAAGGAAGCAAAGCCAACCCCGGTTTTTTTGGGAAAGAGTGAAAAAGAATAGCGCCAAATCCTTAAACCATTGATTTCATTGGCTTTTGGGCTTAGCGTTATTATACTATATGGGCATACACGGGCAATCCATTATTATCGTGGAGGAATGCTCTTGGCCTTGGTAGCAGAACAACTTGGGCGCGCATCGCCGAAACCACAAAAATCTATTATGGAAAGAAAGCCATTCCCGAGGCATACCGTTTTTACTGAATTAGCTGCTGCTTTTCTTGCCATAACAAGCAATGCTTTTCTTGGGGCACGATGTGCCACTAACAGAAAGGAGATTGCTTGTTATGATGAAACAAGTCATATCAGCTGTCCTGTGCGGCGAGTTGGAGGCAAAGCTGTTGGAACTTCATTATTCCGGCGATTCAATGCGCAGATGCAGAAAAGTGTTCCGTGAGTTCACGGAATGCGCGGGCGGCTGTGATTGCCCGCAGTCCAAAGGCGCGGGCTTTCCCGTTTGGAAGTTCCAGCAGTTCGGCGGATTTGCCGCAAGCGGCGAACATTCGAAGAATGAAATGCATTGCTTTCGGGCGATGCGCTCCCTTGCAGAGCGCTGCAATTTCGGGATTCTGTTCCGCAGGCATGATTTCAATGGCGGGATCGTCTGGCCGGAGCCATTCAAAGAAGCGGACGAAGGCTTCTTGCGCTATGAGGCTGAATGCGGGCGTCCGCACTTCCAGCATGAACGATGCAAAGCCGTGATTAAGGATTTAATGCTCTTTCTTGATTCTTTTGGCGTCCATGGCCTTAACGGCGTTGCATCCGGATTGACATCCCGGCTCATTGAAACTATGGCCGGGCTGGCGCCGGCGGCGATCGCAGGGCGTGCATCCGCTTTGCGGCAGCGCTTCAAGCATGCATGCTTGAACGGATTCGCAGGGAAGCCAATTGCCGCATGCCTTCCCCGCCCGCCGCGGAGAGTGCGGGCAAAGCTTCCTGCGGCGCGGACGGAAGGCCAGATTGAAAGCCTGATCAATGCGGTCGGCGCCACGGCGCCGATTGGGAAGCGGGACTATGCGATAATCCTCATCGGCGCGCGGCTGGGCTTCAGGATAGGGGGCGCCTTGAATTCAGCGGCAAACGATATTGATTGGGACGGCAAGCTGACATCCACCGTCCAAGGGAAAGCGCCGGAAACGCAGACGATGCCGCCGCCTTCCGATGCCGGCCGGGCAATCATCGGCTGCCTGGAGAACGGGAGGCCTGCGGCGGATTGTCCGAATATATTTGCAGCCCACAGCGCGCCTTATGCAGGGCGCCCTTTCAAAAGCGCGCTCAGGGGCAGCCTCGGCAAGGCCCTGAAAAGAGCCGGCATGCCGATTGTACAACTCGCTGTTTTAAAATGATACCGTTGTCATTCCAATATTTTCTCAAGAAAACCTGCTCCTATCAGGCTTCTTCGATTGAATACGGCTTAACAACATCTACGGAATAATTGTGGTTATGCCGATGTCGGCATAATCACAATTATTGTGTCGACACCGCGAAAGGATATGAATTACAGGAGGATTGAATATGGCTACAATCGGGCTTGATAGGCTTTACAGCGCCGCATTTACCGAGGATGCGGACGGGATTGAAGCCTACGGAACGCCGACTTTTTAGCGAAAGCAATCAGCGTGGACTTATTCCTGGAACTCGCTGAAGCCACGCTTTATGCCGACGACGGGGCGACGGTGGTGATAAAGGAATTCAAGAATGGGAAGCTGACGCTTGACGTTGACGACATCGGTCGCGGAAAAGCCGCCGAGTTGACAGGCGTAACCGCCGACAGCAACGGCGTCTTGGTTTCCGCAAGCGAGGATGGCGAGCCGGTGGCGGTGGGATTCAAAGCGAATAAGGCAAGTGATTAATAACGTTATTTTTGGATTTACAAAGTGAAGTTCGCGCCGTTCGGGGCGACACTCGCAACCAAAGGCGACAGTATTGCTTTCAACACGCCGAAAATCGGGGGAACAATTATGCGGCGCAATAAACCCGACGGAAGCGGAAAACATCCGTGGAAAGCGGAAGTGACGGAAGGCGACAGCGATGTGGCAGATTCCGTGATTACAGGCCGGTATAGGAACCGGTTTATACGGAGGTGTAAGGAATGACTGCTGAACAGAATGAAAGAAGCGCGGCAATCAAAATCAGCGGTGGGGAGTTTGAATTGGTGCTGACCACAAGGGCGGCAAAAGAAGTCGCCAAACGTTGCGGTGGTCTTCCCAATCGCGGTGAAAAGCTAATGAAAGCGGAAAATTTCGAGATGGCATTGGAAGAGATTATCTGGCTTATCACGCTGCTTGCCAATCAGTCAATTCTGATTCACAATCTCAGGCACAAGGACGCTCCAAAGTTTACTGACCGAGGAGGAGGTTGAGTTGCTGACGTCTCCGCTCGAATTGGCGGCTTATAAAAACGCCATTACGGAGGCGATGTTAAAAAGGTACGGCGCCTAATATCGAAAGCGAGGAAGCCGGAAAAATACGGTAGCCGAGTAAGCGACGAAGAGTTGTTCACCCGGCTTTTGTATTACGGAACTGTTCACTTAAACCGCTCGGAAGACGATACGTGGTTCACGTCGATTGGGCTGCTGCTTGATATTTGGGAGTGTCACAGGCAGTTTTTGGGTATGTCGAAACCGAAAAGAACGCTTTTTATCAGGGATGTGATGCCCGACGGTATATAACCCTTGCTTGCTTGAAGACAAAAAAGAAACAGGCAGTATTTACGCTGCCGACCTTGACGAGCTATGCGGAAGATGCGATGAATTATGGGGGCAAACAAAGGTGATTCTAAGCAAATTGTCCGCGCTGTAACGGCAGACCTTTCCGTTTACACCAAATTCTCAAACAACTCAGATTCAATGTCCAGAACGTCCTCAATTCTAATTTTCTCGCCGGTCATAAGTACGATGATTCTTTCATAATCGTCAATTTTCTTTAGCGTCCCAACAGACGTGACATAAGCGCCGCCGTCCTTTTTCCCGTCCGGGCGGAAATGGGTCACAGCTAACATCGGGCTGTCAGCGACCATATCAGTCAGCATACTGAGCTTTACATCCAAATCCGCAATCGCGCTCTCGCCAAGCTCTATCTTCGCATCGGTGAGCCTCGCGGTTTCCTTGACAGCCGCGTCATATCCGGTGAGCGCGGCAAAGGGGGCAAACTGCGCGGCGCGGTTTGCCCGCGACATCTGCGGGCGTGTTTTTGAGACGTGGTGAGGCAGATTGATTATATCATCGTAGGGATTTTTCATGCCTTATGCCCTCCGATCTGGTTGTTGCGCTCAATGGTCGTCGCGCCATCCTCAAAGTTCATGCCTTTGAGGATGGCGTTTTTGCCGTACTTTTTCTTGATCTTCAAAATTGCTTTTTGCCGCTTTTTCTCGCGCTCAAGCCCCGAGGCTTCGGCTTCCGCCGCCTCGTAGTTCGTAAAAAGGTCAAGTTGCTCGAAAGCCGCGTCTTTTGGCACCGAGGCTTCCGGCACGACATGATTAGCCGTAATATTGACTCGTCTGACTAAAAGGCTCTTATCAACAATGCGGTCATACAGCGCCGAGGCAGCTTCAAGAATCAGCTTCGTTGAGGACGTGGGCTTTTTGAGATTCGCCGTGCCGTGAGCGTGTTTCGGAACGTCTCCGCGCCCATAATGGTCTTTGGTGACGGAACCTTTATAGCTTTTCCTCCGCTCCGGATCCTTGAGGTTTTCTATATCGTAGCCGACTGTCAGTACCATCTGGTCAGTCACAAGCCCCTTGTCCACCAAGTCAAGCACCAGCAAATCTGTCATCTCACGGACAACAACCCGCGCCTTTTCAAAGGTATATGGCGACTGCAACACCTGACCCGAGCCAATGCTGTTAGCTCCGGGCTTGTACGCCTTTATTTCCGCAATTGTACACGGCTCCCAGCCCCATGCGTGATCTGTCAGCAATTCGGCGTTCACTCCAAACAGTTTGTATAGCAAATCCTCATCCTGCACCGAGCATCGTGCCACATCGCCCATTGTATAAAGCCCGTAATTCTCAAGTTTTTTTGCGTACCCTTTGCCCACGCGCCAAAAATCTGTGATTGGCCGGTGCGTCCATAATGAGCGTCGGTATGATATCTCATCAAGCTCTGCTATCCTGACGCCGTTTTTGTCTGCCGGAATATGCTTTGCTCCGATGTCCATTGCTATTTTGGCAAGATAGAGGTTCGTGCCGATTCCGGCGGTTGCGGTGATGCCGGCGGTATCCAGCACGTCAAGAATAATCTTCATTACAAGTTCCCGGGGGGAGCATTGATGGGCGCTTAGATAATGAGTTAAATCCATGAACACCTCGTCAATAGAATAAACATGGATGTCCTCCGGGGCGACATATTTGAGATAAATCTCGTAAATTCTAGTGCTGAAATCTATATAGTGCGCCATCTGCGGCGGTGCGACGATATAGTCCAGCGACAGTTCCGGGGAAGCTTGAAGCTCTGTACTGTTTGCGGAGGAGCCGGCAAAGGCGCGTCCGGGCGCTTTCCGAAGCCTTACGGCGTTGACCTCCTTAACTCTTTGGACGGCCTCAAACAACCTTGCCCTGCCGGAAATGCCGTGAGCTTTCAGCGCGGGCGTGACCGCAAGGCAGATCGTTTTTTCGGTTCGGCTTGCATCCGCGACAACAAGGTTTGTGGTCATCGGGTCAAGACCGCGCTCTATGCACTCAACCGACGCATAAAACGATTTCAAGTCAATAGCCGCATACACTCTGTCCACGCGCTGGTTGCCCCCTTACCTTGTTTTTGCACACATGAATCCTACCATATAAACTGCTTTTCATAGAAACCCCTATGAAGCTTCGCTTCACCACTAAGGATGAAAATATTAAGCCATTTGTGTGTTTGAGGCATGTACAATTGTCCATAAAATGTATTTTCGTACTAAACTGCTTTTTTGGAGCTTGATTATACAGCGAGTGCAAAATGCCGATTTCGGCATTTCGCGCCATTCAATGGATAATCAAGCTCCAAAAAAGGAAACATTTGATGAAAAGCGGTATAATTATAACCCAAAACTCGTAACAGGTCAATATCGGCGCCATCATCGGGAGGTGATTTTCAGTGGCGTCGACATTGATAAAACCGCTCCATTTGACAACTCCCCATGCCTAAAGGCAGGGGATTCTTGGTTCTACGTCCGTTGCCATCCCAAAACCGATAGTCTTACATAGACTCCCCAAGCGTGTATTCCCGTGTGTCCCACGGTATGTTGTTCTGTTCAAGCGGATAGCATCCGCAGACCTTCTTTTAGTATGTTTTGCGCCGCGTTTACGTCCCTGCCGTGATTCGCGCTGCATTGAGGACACGTCCACTTTCGCACCGACAAATCCTTTGCTTCAGCGTTTTTGTAGCCGCATTCCCCGCAAAGTTGACTGCTCGGATAGAATTTATCAACCTTAACCAACGCCTTGCGCTGCCATTCGCATTTGTATTGAAGCTGCCGCACAAATTCGCTCCACGCAACATCGTTTATCGACTTTGCCAGCTTATGATTTTTCACCATGTTTTTTACTTGCAAATCCTCAATGCAAATCACGCCATACCGTTTAACCAATTCGGCTGGCAATTTATGCAGCATATCGCTGCGTTGATTAGAGATTTTCTCATGCAGCCTCGCGACCTTAACCCTCGCCTTGCTCCTATTTTGACTGCCCTTTGCTTTTCGGGATAGCCGCCGCTGGAGTCTAGCGAGTTTTTTCCGCGATTTTGCCAGGCGCTTATGATTTTCAAATTCATCGCTATCCGAAGTGACTGCAAAATCGCGCAAGCCCATATCAAGCCCGACTTTTGCGTTGGCAGATTCATGCTGCAATATTTCCACATCGGTACAGCAAACTGACGCAAAATATTTCCCGCTTGGATTTTGCGAAACTGTCGCCGAAAGTATTCCGCCCTCTACTTTCTTAGATGTGCGGCATTCGACATGCCCCAATTTAGGCAATTTGATTTTTCCTTCAAATACCTGAATGTTTTTACCTGCCGCTTTGCCTTTGTACGGCTTTTTGTTATCGTGTTTGCTTTTGAATCGTGGAAATCCAGGCTTTTCGCCTTGCTTCACTCTGCGAAAAAAGTTTTGATGCGCCGCATCCAAATTTTGTATTGAGGACTGCAACGCCGTTGCATCAACCTCTTTCAACCAAACCAACTCATTTTTCAGTTGCGTCATCTCTTTATCTTGTTCAAATCTTGATATGGATTTTTGTTCATTTTTGTATGCATCAATTCTTTGCGCAAGATAATGGTTGAATACGAAACGGCAGCAGCAAAAAGTTTTTTGCATAAGCTGCGACTGTTCGCTCAATGGGTACAATCTGAATTTACAGCACTTTTCCATTCACCTCACTTGAGCTTTTGATTTTCAACATATTGCTTAATGGCCGCTAGCGGCGCGCCGCCGACAGTTGATACAAAGTATGAATTTGTCCATAGCGTCGGCAATTGACTTCTAAAAAACGGAAATTCTTGCCTTAAATGATGAGAGCTTCGTCCTTTAATCAATTTTTCAGCCTTATGAACACCAAATTGAGGGTCTATTTCAAATAGCAAATGAACATGGCCGGGCATTGTTTCCAGTTCTATGATTTCAGCTTTTATTTCGGCCCAGACTTCCCTGATTATTTCTTTAAGACGGTTCTCTACCTCCCCAACAAGAACCTTGCGCCGATATTTCGGACGCCATACAACGTGGTATTTGCACGAATAGACTATATTGTTGTTTGATTTGCATTCCATGCTGACATTACATAACGCCATTCTGTATAATGCAATAGATAGTTTGAATTTTCTCCGAAAATTCGCGACTTATATCCCCATAGCTAAAGCAAGGGGCTTTACGGCGCATTGGGTAAACAAGGATAAGTCCATTGCGCAAACTATTTCTGAGCGCACAGACTACATTAAAAACCCCGACAAAACTACAGACAATACAATAGCCGTCAGCGCGGCATATATAAAGAATCCCGGCAAGACGCGGGCGGTGAGCTTGTGAAGGGATAAGCCTGTGACCCGCGCTCGTTGAACTTCGGGTGCAGCCGGCCGAGTTGCAACGCTTTCTCGACAAGTACGAGCAGGACAGTCAGAGCGCGGTGCGGTTCTTAGCGTACGAAAAAGTACCCGGACTTTGACGAACTTACCGCGCAAATGTTGCACGGATTTGTTGACTGGGTTTACATTCACGAAGCGGATAAACAAGCGGCGAACGTCAGCAGCAAATCGACATTCACCTAAACTTTATCGGGCAATTCGTAGCGCAGAGCGAACCTGCTCCCGAACCTACTCTGGAGGAAATCGTCGCAGCGCAAGCCGACCTTGAATGAAGATTAAAAAATCGGGTAAAGCATAAAAGGTGGCGCGATAAGAAAAAAGCTGAACGCGCCTATCGCGACCGCGTAATCTTTTCCCCTCAGGCAGCCCCGAGCCGAGCGCAGACAAAACGGAGTGTATTGACGAAAGGCGGTGTGCTCCGTTTTTGTGTTTCGCGAAGCGAAACAGCGGCGGCGTAAGCCGCCGTAAGCTCTCCGCAGGAGCCCACTGCACATTGCCGCGTAGCGGAATGTGTATGAGTGAGTCACACACTCCCGACGGGAGGGTGTGAAAACGCGTCCAACCCCACGCACAGAATGCATATACCTTTTCAAAAATTATAACACAGGAGCGTGAAAAATAATATGGCAATTAAAAACACTTTCGGGCAAGCCCTCAAGATGAATTTTACCATTGTCGGCAACGAGGGATTTATACGCGGCTCTTTTGAAACGCGTTACCGACATAAAGAGCGGCAAAATGAAACTTACGGCAACGGCGATATCGACCAAAGTCGAACATCTGAACATTCATTTCCGGCAAAATCTTAATCCTGACGGAACACAGGAAACTTACGGCGAAATTTTTGACAGCATACTGGCGGAGAAAAAGATTTCGGAGAAATGGCTCAAGCCGGATTCCAAACTCGTGGACGAATTGGTGTTCGATGTGAACACCGATTATTTTGAACAGAACGGCGGTTAAGACTACGCAGCTCTGAATAAAACGGTATTTTGGATAAGGAGAAATTCTATCTGAGCGACCCCGCATTCCGCAGGGCTGTTCTTGGCTATACTCCTGACTAGTGCTGTCGCTCTTAATTGCGTAACATGCTTTTAGCCTATAAAATGCCTAATTATAGCCAAATAGGACTGTAACGCAATTAGGACTGTCTGCACTAGCGTGGCGGCAATGCTGGAGAACCTTGTTTATCTTGTTTATCTTGAGCTTCTGCGACGCGGTTATGAGACTTACGGAGGCAAAATCGGCTCTGCCGAAATAGATTTTGTCGCAACCCGACAAGAGAACAAGCTGTATGTCCAAATTGCGCAGAGGATTGACCGCAAGGAAACAGAAGCGAGTGAATACGGCAGGCTTCTCGGCATTGCCGATAATTACCCGAAATACGTCTTACGCGCTGATGAGTTCGCGGGAGGCAATTATCAAGGGATAAAAACGATGCGCATAGCGAACTTTCTTTTGAGCGGGGAGCTTTAGAATCGTCAACCGCCACAGCCGTTCGGTCAAGCCGGACGGTTTTTTGCTTCAGTTTACATAGCCGTCCGGCTACAAACCGGGCAAACGTCTCGACATGCCATCCGCACCCCATAATATTCAAGCATCGCCTCGATGCCTAGGCTGGGATCCACGCAAATGAAAGCCCTCTAAGCAGCGGGCTTGATGAAGGATTCCTTCGGCCATGGCAATAAGGCCGCCGCGCTTTCGATTCCGTTCAGCCCGCCTTCATACCTATAGGCGCGGCATTCTGGCTTTTTCGCTTCAGCGAGGCTGAAATTCGATATGCCGGGAGTTTTGCGAATCTACAGCCGAGGACTATTTTTGCCTGCAAGAATTTTTTCTTCCCGCTGTACAGATTTTCACTGAAAATCAGCATATCCGCAAGCAGTTTCGGCAGCGCCGTCTCGGTATAGAGCAAGAATTTATACTAATATCGGCTTTGCTCGCCCAGCGCGCCATCCCGCGCCGGCCGCTGCCTGCGGGATTGGATTTGATATTATCCGGCGTCCGGCTGTTCATAATGGCCAAGAGCCAGAAGCCCGCTGCCCTTCATCTGTACGGGCTTCATCCCGAGCTGCCGCCTCGCCCGCTTGAGCGTTCTTTCCGGCATGCCTTTGGCGTTCCATGTCGATTTGCAGCCAAATGCGCCTGCTTTGAAGAGCGGTTATCCATTGACGCCTTCATAATCACTCTCCGAAATAGGAGCTGTCAAAGCGAATCAGTATAAATAGGCGCTTTCATATATCAGCGAAGACGAAAGAACACTTCCTTTTTTAGTAAAGGAAGTGTTCTTTATATTTCATATATTTGCTTACCATGAGGGTGATCTTGAATGTAATCGCGTCGTCGAAGGTGCGAAGATCCAACCCCGTAAGCTTCTGGAGCTTGTCGAGGCGGTAGACCAGCGTGTTGCGGTGGATGTAGAGCTGGCGGGACGTCTCGGAGACGTTCAGGTTGTTCTCGAAGAACTTGTTTACGGTCGAGAGCGTCTCGTCATCAAACTGATCCATTGATGAGATGCCGTGGAGAACCTCGGAGATGAACATTTTGCAGAGCTGGACAGGAAGCTGGTAGATGAGGCGCCCGATGCCAAGCTGCACATAATTCATGATGCTCTTGTCGGACTCGAAGATTTTGCCGACTTCCAAAGCCATTTTAGCTTCTTTGTAGGAAGAGGAGACATTCTTGAGATCTGTGACCGGAGTGCCGATTGCCACATAAACCTTGCTCATAGCTTCTGTGTTCAAAGTATCGCAGATCATGTGGGCTGTCTTCTCTATGTCTTCAGTTTCGTCCTTCTCTCTGAGTTCCTTGACCAGGATGACGTTCTTTTCATCGACTGCTGTGACGAAGTCTTTGAGCTTGGCGGGAAACATGTTCCTTACAATCTCAACTATGTTAAGATCAAGCTCCATGTCGGATTCAATCAGGTAGACGATTCTTCGCACGTTGTTTTCAATGTGGAGCTTTTTGGCGCGGCTGTAGATGTCTACCAGGAGCAGATTGTCGAGCAGCAGATTCTTTATGAAGTTATCCTTGTCAAAGCGTTCCTTGTATGCTATCAGGAGGTTCTGAATTTGAAAGGCCGTTATCTTTCCGATGCGGTAGGCCTCTTCGTCTTCGCCCTTGATCAGGACCACATACTCGGCCACCCCGTTCTCTATTACCTTGAAGTACTGGTATCCTTGAACGAATTGGCTCTCAGCCTGAGAAGCGAGAAAATAGTCTATGCCTTCTACTTGGCGGCTAAGCATGTCTGTTTCAGTGCTCGCGGCTACCTTGCCTTCCCTTTCAATCACGCTTATGTCTCTTCGCGTGATGTTCTTCAATCCGTCTATAGTGCTTTGAAGGATTTGGTTAGTTATCAAAATATTCACTCCTTAGGTTTATGAAATAAACAATTTAATAGACGTCATTCTCTTGACTTGACTCCTGCGCTTAAAAAATTCATCTTAAGATTCCGGCAAGCCGCCCGGCCTCTTCAGGAGGCCGAATGAATCGGCAGGGCCTTGAGATTGCTCGGGTGCGCTGGCTAAGCGTTCGGTTTGCCCGCGCATTCGAATGCCGCTGGCTTTTTGAATCCGCACGGACTCCCTTTATTATGGAATCAAGGCAGGCAAGGAACGCTCTCTTTTGCGCAGCAACATTGCCATTCGCCTAAGCTATCGGCTATGATGCCTGCAGGGCCATTCGCGCTCAGGAGAATTGTTTGGCTGCAAAGGGCGAACAACCGATTTGCAACCAAATGCGCCTGTTTTGGAGCTTGACTATCCGCTGGCGCTGATATGAACTTGGCGAATGCAAGCCCTCCGCTTCAAAAGCCTTCAGGGCGTTAAGCCGATTTGCAATCAAACGCGCCTGTTTTAGATTGATTATACTTATGAGACGCTGCGCAGTCAAGCTAAAATAGGCTGTTTCATATGCAAATCAGTATAAGCGGAGGGATGTTGAGCTGGATATGTAGGGGTTCTAAATCCAATTCGATTGAGCTTATTTTGATTATGGCGCATAGTCTTTTGATTGCTGATTCTTGAGCTGCTGCAACACCATAGGCAACGAAAGTGATTATTGTCATTTGCGCAGCAATCGCAATTCGTCTTTATTTTAACACATAGAGCTGATGAAAAAAACAAAAAAAGCGAAAAATTTTTTTGAAAAGAAAAATCAAACGCTCTCTTTCCAGGATATACTGACTGAAGGCCTAAAAGTCTGATTTCTTTTTTACTTCAATCAAATTCTAATGAGCTTGAAACGCAAATGAAATAAATAGAATGAATCATCGCTAATAACATCGCTAAAAATAACATCGCTAAAAATAACTGCCCTTAATATGCTGCTTCTATATTCTTGCCTTAGCAGGAGGAGTCTAGACGCCTTGATCAAAGATTTATTTGAAATATAATGACAGAAAGGCCATAGGCACTATTATACTATAATCTGGTTATTTTTGCAAAGGTTATCTTCAAAAAAAGCTATATGAACAAAACTAAGAGAGAAATCTTCGATTCATTGTCAATAACTTACAAAATATATGACAATATGCATCTGGGAATTTTAAAAAGCATTTGTTTCACTGCTGGTGGACGGAAAAGACGCTCTAAAAGGCAAGCGCTCTATCACCAATCCTGAAATATCATCTTCAATGGAAAGGAAAAAAGATTTTTCTTGGAACGCAGCGCTCCTGAAAATAAATCGAGCCTTTATGAAGCGCTCTTCAGGAATAGGGCTTGCGCTGTCAGCCGAAAATATATTCACATTTGAAACGAGTTCGCCGCCCTCGCTTTCAAAATACATCCTAAGACGCAGAGGCAGGTGCGCGGAGTCCACAGGCTCTTTCTGGAAGAAAGAGAGAAAGGTCGTGACGCTTGTTAATTTGCGCTTAAGATCCGCAAGCACAACTGACGTTTTTTTCGTTTTGGGCTTATCACCTGGTTTTCCGGCCTTAATCCTAATCACTGGCAACGCCGCTTCCGGCAGGCTCAGCTCCATTTGGGAAAATTGGGTAACGCTTGAAGGACTCTTCTTTGCAAGGCCGGAGCTTATCGGAGAGGCCAGATTCAGGCTTGAAGCCACGCGGATTTCCAATGAAGGAATGCCTGACATGCGCCGTATTAATTCTTCAAGCTCGGCAGAAGCCTTTTCAGGGCTTTCACCGCAACTGATTAAGACTGCCTTCTTCAGCTTGAAAGCGCTGGCGATCTCGCTTTCGTTCATCCCCAGCACCTGACTGGAGTCGAGCCTGAGGAGGGAATCGCCTTTCTGCCAGGATGGGAGCTCCGGCCGCCTTTTGGCTGAGGCCGGCTCCTTTTTTTCAGAAAGGAAGGCTTCAAGCGAGATTTCTCCGTGAAGGCTTTGATTAAGCTTCTCGCTCAGCCGAGCGGCTTTGGCGAAGCTAAGCGTCGGGGAGACTATTATAATCATAGCCGCATCATTCGCCGCCTGCTCTAAAAGATCATAGCTGATGCATGGGCTTTCATCGTCAAGCAGGCTCCACTTGGAAATAAGCTCTGCTTCATATGCATGGCAAGCAGATTCAACCATTTTTGAAATCTCAGAAAATTCCTCGGGATTTGAGGAATTTTTCAGGTTGAAAAAGAATTTGTCCCGAAAAAACCTTTGTTTATAAAGCTCCTTCGAGTAGCCTGCAAGAAGGCTTGAAGCCTGCGACTCCAGATTTTTCAGACTGAAGGCTGCGCCTAGGCATTCGCAGGCGCTTTCAAGAGCGAGATAGCTTCCTTCAAATGAAGAAAAATGAGGGGATGCCTTCCTCTTTCGGATTACAGCCAGATAGCGGCTGTATTCCTGGGCGCCGCATGAGATGCACTTTATTAAGCTCTTTACTATGATTTGGTCAAATTCCTTGAAAGTCTCGCAATCTAAAACATCATCCAGCATCCATGAATCCTTGAAACTTTCTAGTCCCAACTCATTTGAGGCAAAGCCAGCAAGGATTCCGTACTCTTTCTTCAGCTGCCTGTCCTTTAAGAAGCTGTCTGTAAACACATAGCGGTTGGGATTATGCGTTGCATATCTGCTCCACTCGTCAGGAATTGCAGGCAAGGACGCAGCTAAATGAGACAGGAGGAGGCTTGCCGCAAGATCGAAAAGCCCGTCTCCGTAAAAGCCGTACTCTTCTTCGGCCATTGAGAAAAAAAAGCTGTCTACGCCTAAATCAGCCATCCTATTAAGGCAAGCGCGTTCACCTATTGAAAACTCAATGAGAACTGTTCTGACGACGCAGTCGAAGCTGGGCTTTGGCAGATCGCAGACAGCTGAAAGAACCCTGAGGCGGAAAGAGGATTTTGAGCTTGCTATGGGGCCGTAGCTTTGGAACTTGCCCGCAAGTTTTTCGCTCCCGAAAATAGGCAGGGAGATTTCAACCATTTCGCGAAGCTCTTCGGCGATTCCCAGCGCAAGCATATAAATCGAAGCTTCATCTGAGCTGAATACCCTGCTATACAAAATCGCGTCAGACAGCCAGTTTTCACGGGCGCATGGGCGTGGCTCGGGCGAATAGACCAGCATCCGCCCGGGCGGGGCCTCTTCCTCTATGAAAAGCTTGACTGCAAACTGGTTGTTTCGGCGCAGCTTGACAACTTGTACGCCATCCAGGCAAAGCGCGTCAACATCTTCTTCATGGCGGCCTTCGCCGTCATACCAGAAGACTATCCGGCCGCCGGATGGACGTTCAAATATTGACGCCAGCGCTTTCTTTATTTCGCTAAAATTCATCAGATTTGGCGCGGGAGACTCCCGCCTCGAATGCCGCAGGGCATTAGGCGCGGGAGGAATGCGCCCCCTCCTTTCTGCTGGAATAGCCGTTCGCCTTGCTGATGGCTTGAGCTTTTTGCAGCCTGTGCTTGCGGATATTTTCTCGACGCCCATTTATCCTCTTGAAGGGTGCGAAATGACTATATCAACATTTCGCGCTAATTGTATAATCCGACATCAAAATCGGAACTATCCGCTGCAAAGCGGTATGCTTGAAGCGGCCGTTTCCACAGCGGCTTTTGCTATTGGCTGCAGCTCAAGCATGTCGGATGCCATACTGGCATAATGATTTGCAGTCAAATGCGCCCATTTCGAGACCGGAATTTTCCAATGCAAATCAGTAAATGCGTCTGATTTTTATTTTCTAAAGACGGAGCCAGCCTTTGCGCTTTAAACGAATGCGGCTGGCGATGGTGAGCTTTTCGGTTCTGAATGAGTCCTGTGTCGCGATAGAATCTACTATGTCAGTCCGCAACTGAAGTTCTGCGGCATACAGCCCCTTCTTTTCCGTCGATGCTTAAACGTACATGGCGTCCATGCATGCAAAAAAAGGGCGCTTCGTGTGAAGCTGCCGTGAAAATGAGTGCGGGAATCTTGAGCGCAAGCCGTTTTATGCCTTGTTTTCACACATGAACTTAAAACGGCTTATGCTCAAAGCCTGCATATAATCAGGCTTACGTCATCCATCTCGTATTTCTCGTTTTCAGTAGCGTTGTAGTTATAGAAGGCGTTTAAAATTATCTCTATTATCTCCTTGGAGTCTTCAAGCGGCTTTGCGTCCTCGAGCACTTCTTTGAAGCGCTTGGAGAACTCATCAGGGTTGTTTTTGTAAAAGGCGTCTGATAGCCCGTCGGTGTGGAATACAATCAAATCGCCAGGTTCATAGTTAAGCTGGTGGAACTCATAAGATGAGTTTTCCATCATTCCTATCGGCAGGCCCACAGCTTCAAGCTCTGAGGCCGCCTCCTCGCCGTCTGCCTCCGTGCGGACCATTACAGGAATGGCTTGTCCCGCGTTTGAATAGTAAAGCTTCTGCTCCTTGGTGTCTATAACCGCGTAGAATACACAGGCGTACATTTCTTTTACGCTGTTTTCGAAGATTTTATAAAGATCATTATTAAGATAGAAAAGCAGCTGATCAGGGTTGAAGTATTTAGGCGCCAGGCTTCTGATCATTACCGAAAGCATGGCTGTGAGGAGGGCCGCGGAGATCCCGTGGCCGGATACATCGCCCATGACTACCGCTATGCTGGAGTCGGATAGCTGCAAGACATCGTAGAAATCCCCGCCGATATCCATGGCGGGCATATACTGGCTCGAAAAGCGTATGCCCTTGAAGGTCAAATCTATGTCTGGAATGAGAGCATGCTGAACTTGCCTGCTCATCTTGAGCTGAAGCTCCAGAAGATGGTTCTTCTCCTCAAGCTCTACGTACTTCTGCTTTAGCATGTCGCTCAGATGCTTTACGCGAAGGAGAGAGTTGACCTTTGAGATGAGCAGGTAAGAGTCGAAGTTTTTTTCAATGTAATCGTCAGCGCCCACCTGGAGCGCCCTTGCCCTGGAATCTCTTGTATCAAGGCTGCTCATGAATAGTATGAGCGTGAATTCCGTTTCAGGGTTGGACTTGATTCTCTTGCATACATCAAAGCTGGAGATGTCCGGCAGCTCAGCATTAAGCAGCACAATATCAGGAAGGAAAAGCGATACCTTGGAAAGAGCGTTCAGCCCGCTCTCAGCGGTGAATATCTCGTAACCAGTGCTTGCGAGGCACTGCCTGATAAGATCGGAGCTTTGGCGCAATGGATCGACTATCAGAATTTTATCCATGAGACGCCACCTTTTTATAAAAATGTATAGCGTTTCCGTTCACATTGAAAGCTATCTGATCCGTAAGCGAATAAACGAGGCGTATGCCTCTGCCGCCCTCGCTGGCGAGATTGTCGTCCTCCCTTATGCGGGCCAGCAGCCGCAAGTAGTCGAATCCCACTCCTTCGTCTGCTATCAGGGCATAAATCATGCCGTCTACTATTTCAACCTTGAGCTGAACGCTTTTATTGATATCGGACTTGTTGCCGTGGACAATCGCGTTATAGAGAAGTTCGCTGAAAACTAGCCTTAAATCCATCTGATCTTCCGAGGTCAGATCCGGTATGTTGGTTTTTAAGAAAGCCAATACTCTCTTTACAATTTGCTTGACATGATAAATTTCACTGGAAAAGCGCATTTCCATTTTCAATCTTTGCTGCAACGCGATCACCTCTTTATTCCTGTCCATACAAGCGTAATCAAGCGGCATGTTCGGCAGCGGGCTTGCAGCATGCCGATTATGCTGCCGCATAAAATGGAAGGCTGGCCCCCTCACTAAAAAAGCTCCGTTTTATGGCTCTTGGCCATTGATATGGTAGTGTTGTCCTTGTCGTTTTCAATGTCAAGCCGATCCATGAGCGCTTTAATCATGACAAGGCTCATTTCATCGGAGTCGTTTGCCAGCGCGCCTTGGGTCTGTATGTTTATCGAGAGGACATTCTTGCGCATATGGAACTGTATCAAAAAGTTGCTTTTCTGCAGGGCGGGAAGCTTCTTTATGATGAATATGCAGGCCTCGGAGACAGCCGCCTTTATATCCTCTATCTCGTCTGTGCCGAATCCCATGCGGTTTGCTACGGAAGATGCCGTTAACCGGGCGGCGGAGACATATGCCGCATTCAAGGGCAGAGAAAGCTGAATGCATTCTTGTTCAGAGGCCAGATTAGTCATTGACATCACCTTCCATGATAAATACTTTGTCTAGATTAGTTATCTTGAACAGTTTGCTCAAGCTGGGCTTGACATTCCTCAAATGTATGGATCCGCCGTAGCTTCTTACATTCTTGAGGACTCCGACGAGTGCGCCGAGAGCGGTTGAGTCGATGTAGTCCAGAAATTTGCAGTCGAGCACCATATCCGTATTTTTCTCGTTGATAAGCGCGGTAAGTGATTTCTTCATATCCGCAGAATTGAAAATGTCAACCTCTCCGGAGATGGAAACGCTCCAGCATTTGCTTTCTTCATCGAATACGGCGTCCATTTGATAATCCATTGCAATTCCTCCTCTGTTTCTGATCATGCCCTCAAGGGAAGGCGCTTTAATTATTGCTTGAGTGGGTTTTGGCTTGGGTATTTCGCCTTTGTTTCAATTTATCTTATGGCAGCCTATAATGAAACTCAATGCGACATCTTTTGAATATTCGCGATGCATTGCCTTCCGATATCGTCCTTGAGATGCCTATATTACAATTTAAGCACAAATATCAAATAGCTTCAAGGTTTCCAGCAAAAATATTCATATTCCAGAAGCAGAAAATATCCTTATAAAATGCTATGAAAATCCAAGAATTGTTTTCTTTTTTATTTTATTCTGACATGCTGTTAATGAGGCGTTCAAGACTTGATTAAATATAGTCAGGGACGCGAATTAAGCGTCGATTAGCCGCCAAAGGCGATTCAAACTAAAATCAGCATAGCATGCTGAATAACCTTCATGAATCTTAAAGCTTAAAGGCCGCTTTATTTTTAAACGCGTCGCAATGCTTTCAAATATATTCTGTTGAACATGGACTGATTTTATGTAGGAGCTTGGCGCTTGCTATCTAGCGGTTTTTCCTGGGTTTTTTCACTTGGCTCGTTCTTTCCTGAAAAATCGGCGAGAATATTCAGAGCGCCTTCATTTTCCAGCATCATGACTACAAGAGCCAGAAAGAACAGGTCGCTTTTGGACTCGTTCTCTTTAGCGTCGCAACGCTTTTCGTGCTTTCTGAATTCTTTAGGTATGTCCTCAAGCGTATTCAAATGCCGCAATTATATCATCATCCTTTTCTGTATGCTTGCGATTTCCTTGATCTTATCCGCAATTATCCTGATTTTCATTTGAATTTGCCTTTTTTGGCTTTTGATTATACAGCGTATGCGAAATGCCGATATCAATGGATATTCAAGAGTCAAAAAAGGAACATTTGATGAAAATCGGTATAGCAGGGAAAAGCTGTTCTGAGCCTCTTGCAGGCTCATGCGCCTATTCCTAAGCTTTGACTGTCCGCTTTCAAGGCGCTAAAAGCAGATACAAATACGCTCGACGTATAATCTAGCTCCACAAAAAGCCAGTTTTCTATGAATTCATAAATAGCTTGATATGAAAATCATTGCAACTAAGAACCTCGATACAGGGATTTCTCCTTATGCAGGATAAGCCTTAATGCTATATTGCATCCAATTGACGCGCAGGAAATCGGGAGTGAAACCATGACAAGTTAGCGGTTTTAAAGACGTCTGGATAAATAAATTTGTTGATGATATAGAAGGCTAAGATTTGTTTAAAGTATATCAGATAAATTTGAATAAATCAATGAAATATTTAAAACAAAAATTAGTCGGATTGCATAGTAGGATCGCCTAGCCCTTAATATAAGATATAAGGGCGGCTCTGCGCTCTCAATTGCTTTTCTCCATTCTATTCTGAGTTGCTTTGAAAGTTCGTGTTTTAGGTAAATTAACTGCAAATCGTCGGCATAAGAGGCGTTAGCTGAGCAGTGAAGCTTCAATATAATGCTCTGACTGCATGCAGGCGCATGCGAGCCAGTATTGCTTCGGATTGAAGAAGCCACAGTATATCTTATACTCTAAGCGTGCAAATATGCAGGATTGTCAAGTCCATCCGGTTAAATGAGCCAAACAAATGCATCTGCGTTGAGCATGGCTGTAAATATAAATGCAAGCTTTAATGAAAAGAAGCCTTGCATCTTTTCAGGATGCAAGGCTCCATCGCCTTAGAGGTGAAGATCAGCAAATCTTTCAAAAAAGATTTCCGTGGATTCGACTTCCTCTTTAGGTGGCTCGATGAATCGTCAAGGTCTTAAAGATTGCGCGAAACTCCGCCCCTTATGAGTTGGATTGCTCTTCGCCAAAGCTATCCTAGGCTTTTATGCCTGCCGCCATGCGAATTGTCGCGACATAAGCTGCGAAGCTTAAGCTTGGCATCGTCCGCATATTCAAGAACGGCGCAGCCTTGGAGGAACTGGGACAGGAGGCGGCCGTCCGCTGACTGAGCTTATCAGGCTTTCGCTATTATATCATAATGAATATATTCTGGCAACTGGCTTATGAAAAATTCTAAGCGAATAAATCACCTATTCTTACGCTGATATGCATGCGCCTATTTTGAAGCTTGAGCGTCCATAGAGCGGTTCGAAATGCCGATATCAATCGCGCTCGCTGGGTTCTCAAGCTGAACCAGGAATTTCATATGCAAATCAGTTTAATTTAGAAGCTAGGGGGAGGCGTCAGTATAACTCCTTCACCTGGCTTCACCTGGTGGAATGGGATGGGAGTCGGTTGCGGGGCGGGGGTGTTTGCGACTCTCTCGAGCGTCGCGTTGTAGGAGTTATCCGGTCCTGAGCCGCTTACGACATTGATGGAGAATACAAGCTCTTTGTAGCCGTCCATTGTGAGCTTTACGTCGTGGGTGCCCAGCTCCAGGCTTATGCTGACCGGAGCCTGGCCTATCAGCGCGCTGTCGATGAAGACGTTGGCGCCTGACGGAACGGCTGTTATCGTCACTCTTCCAAGCTTCAGCACTTCCTTGAGCTGTATGCTGAGATCCGTGCTTGGCCCCATTACATCTATGACTTGCTCTACTGGAATATAGCCGTCCTTTTCTACGCGAACCATGTGCACCCCATAGGGCAGAAGAGGGGGTTCAGAGGCTAAATGCGGGTTGCCGTCCAATATCAGGGTGTAGTTTTGGACATTGACGCTTAGGTTTAATATTCCGGTCTTGACTTGGATGTCCTCCAAATCGACGAAGGTCATGGCGTTCGGAGTAATTTCAAGATCTTTGATGTAAGGCTCGATATTGTCCCCCTTTACGACGATCCGATGCTGGCCCTCCACAAGAGGAATGGCTTCAAAAAGCTCTTCGAGAGAAGAGTATATGTCTGTATCGATTTCCACAACGCCGTTGTCGATGAACTCGAGATTCCCGATTCTTACGTATCCATGGCCCTTATTCAAGTTTATGACGCTTACGGTGTCTCCTATTCCCGATAAAGTTACAACGTCAATTGGGAGAAGCTGGCTTATATCATACGGCTGGCCTTTATTGAGAACCAGAATCTTTTCATTGTATCTATAGACATCTGAATTAGTCTCAATTGTGCGCGACTCCAAATCGATGGCTACTTTCGTCCGCATCGGCAAGTTGAAAGCGGAGGAGCTTTTAGCAAGAGAAATGAGCCTGTTTGAAGAATCCATGCCGGCGTCGACGATGTCGCCTGCGGCGAAATCCTTGAATGTGATGGGATCTCCGTATTTGCTTTTCATTTCAGTTGAGCTTCTGACGGGAATCAAAGTTTCAGCGGAGCTGACGGCGTCAATGAGTATGATGCTTTCGGTTGCGATGTCAACGCTCTTTATTACGCCGACGATGGGCCTCACTTCAGTGACTCCGACTTCAGTCACATTGGGTTGCGATGAAGCGTTCGGCTTTGCGTCGTCTTTTCTGCTGGAAGTGTAAGTATTAAACACTATGGCGAAGATAACCATGCAGATGACTACGCCGGAAAATAGCGTGATGATGTAAAAGTAAGCGAAGTGCGATTTGCCATCCTTCTCCTTCTCTTTTTCCTTCTTGGCGGGGGTAGGCTCCAGAGTTCTTCGATAGCCGTGCTGGATAGTATTGCGCGTTGTTTCATAAACCACGCCGTCATCCTCGCTGTCCGAAAACGGATTGTGCGGATCTGTTTTGCTCACTTGATCACCTCTGATTTCGGGGCGTTTCAAAACGCGCCTTTGGGTAAGCCCGGAAAACGCATTGCGCTTTCCCGGGCGTGCATATAGAAATATTCCTGAGTTTAAGGAAGCGCTTGAAAACCAACAGGGATTATGCCGGACTTTGGCATAGGCCTGGGACAATCCGGCATTCAAAGCGCAGCCTGGCGTAAATTTGGTTGACGGGCGTAAGGGCTGCTCTGGGCGCCTGCGCCCGCTTTAGTCAATGCGCAATTTCAAGGGCGGAATTTTTGCGGTATTCCCTGAAATATAGTTGATTCTATCATAAAACGATAAAATTTGAAAGAGGTTTACTCAAAGCTTCCTGCTATTTTGCCCTGCCCTCAACTTTTAAGCTGAAATTCCAGCTTGAAAGGCGGATTTTGCTTCTCATCCAATATTGTTATACCAAGTTGCAGCCGAATGCGCCATATTTAAAACTTGACTGTCCATTTTCACTTACGCTAAGCCAAGACCCAGCGCAAATCAGCGTATTTATATGCTTTATCACACTCGAATCTCATACGGCGCCTGCAGTCAACCGCTCCCGCTGTACTCTCAAGCTCCAAAATATACCGCTTTGCAGTCAAATGTATCGATTTTGATGCCTGACTGTCCACTTTCAAAGTGCGAAATGCCGACATCGGCATTTACCGGCATCAAAATCGAAACTCTCCAATGCAAAGCAGTATAGGAGCTTTCAGTGCAATCCAGTTATATGCTCTGAACAAGAAAACTATGATTTTAAGGGCTTGGGATGCGCCTGAAAGCTAGAAAGCATGCAAAGAAGAGCTTCCCTGTCGTTTAGGCGCGGCTCCTCAAGCACCCGCTCCAAAAGAAAGCTTAGAGCGTCGCCTATGGCTTTTCCGGAAATGCCGCAATTGAGCGCATCTGTTCCATTGACCTTCAAGTCTTTTCTCGAGAGGGCATCGCCTCGCTTTATGATTTTTTCATAAAGCTCTACGGTCGAAGGAAGCGAGGCTTTCTCAGCTTCAGAGCCAAGGATGCCTCTGATGGAGACTATATCAAGGAAATTGCCGGGCAAGGATAAGGACAGGAATTTCCTCAATTCATAATTGGAGCAGGGGATCGGCGCCTTTGACCATTTTACCAGCTGTGAGCATTTGCTTATTGAAGCCGCGTCGAACTTCAAAAATTTCATGGCATTTGACGCGCTGCTGGCAGATCCCTCTGCATTGCGTCCGCAAAAAAGAAGCGCATATGCGAGCGCCGGCTTCTTAGGGCACAGCTTGAGCCTCTCAGCCGCCAGTTCCAGCTCTTTAAGAGAAGGCCTCGTGGACTCATCCCAAGCGTATTCGAGAAAGCCTCCTGCGATAAGAAGCTTTTCAGGAAAAGGAGAAAGCAAGAGCTTTGTGAATTCATCCCTTATGCGCTCAACAGAGATATTTCTCAGCCGGGGAGCGTTTTTTTCCATCGACCTTAAAGTCTCATCCTCAATGAGAAACCCGAGCTGCCCAGAGAACCTGGCGGCCCTCAATATCCTCAGGGCGTCTTCACTGAAGCGTTTGTCAGGGCTTCCAACGGCCCTGATGGTTTTCATCCTAATATCTTTTTCTCCGAAAAAGGGATCCACGATTCCCTCTTCAGGGTGATACGCTATTGCGTTCATTGTGAAGTCGCGCCGGGCGAGATCCTCTTCGAGGCTTTTGGTGAATGAGACGCTTTCAGGATGGCGTCCGTCCAAATATTCTCCGTCAACTCTGTATGTCGTGATTTCGTAGGGCGCCCCTGATACAATGACAGTGACGGTGCCGTGGGCGATGCCTGTGTCGTAGGTGCGAGGAAAGCGCGCCTTTATTTGCATAGGTTCGGCGGATGTCGTGATATCCCAGTCGCTTGGGATCCGACCCATTAAGCAGTCGCGAATGCAGCCTCCGACAACGTAAGCTTCGTGCCCGCGACTGCATAGCGCATCTAGGATATGAAGGACTGCTTTGGGCAGCTTTATTGATGATTTCACAAAAACTCGCGGATTTTCCCTTCCGCCATTGGGCGGACGAGGGATTTCCGCCCTCCTTTACGCTTGCTTTGCCGATAGCCCCAATAAAGTATACGGCATGCGGGTATACATTATATACGAATGATCGCCTGGTTTGGTTTAGGTTTGGGCTGCTTCCTAAAAATGAACAAAATGTGAGCTCTGGCTGATGATATAGCTGCATCTGCATGATCTGATTGTTTGCCTTATATTATGCATTGAAATAAGCAAAAAAAACATTTAAAATGAAAAAGGATTCACTGCTTGAAATATCCGTCCTCATGCCTATGGAGAGAAATTTCTAAGCGCTTCCTGCAATAGCCCTTCTAGCATTCTGGCCTTCACTTTGATTTTTTACGGCCTTTAGGCTTAAATTGGAAAAATATTGCGATTTGTATTGAATAAATAGCCTGATGGAGATAAACTAATATAGTATATGTTTAGGTCTGGCATATTCTAAGGAGGCTGGGAGATGGAGGGGACTCAGTACAGAAAAAAGGCGCCTGCGATTTATTCCATCGTTTTGCTGCTATTCACTGCGCTGTGCGTTTTCGCATTGATCTATGGCGAGTATTTTGCTAAGAAGTGGTTTCCGGAGAGATTTTTGGCGCCTGCGCTTTTAAAGCTCAAAGATGACATCCCCGAGATCGATTTCAAAGAATGCGAGTTCTTTCACGACATTTTAAAAGGCCCTTGGATCCAGTCGGCTGAAGCGACTCTTACCAGCATGACTGTCAACAAGCCTGGCAAGCTTCTTTGGCTTGATGAGAGCGCGCTGCGCCTCTTCAAGCTTCTGTCCGCGAAGCTGGAGACTCGCGTAGATCCTATAGGCTCCAGGGTTAAGGGAGATCTGTCTTTGAATATGAATGAAAGCAAGTTGCTGGATTTGAGCGCTTGCCTGACTCAGGCAGAAATAGCATTCAAGTTCTCTCAGCTTACGGATTACTATGTGAGGATGAACCCGAAGGAATTCGCAATCGACTGGAACAAATCCTTATTCAGCCAGATTAAGGAGATCGAAGGGGATGAAGCAGATGAAAAGTTTCACAGTAAATATCTGGATTTCATCGAGATAGCTCCTCAGACCCTTGAAAGATTCAGCAGGAAGTGGGAGTCCGACGTGGAGCTGGAAAGCGCTTTTAACGGAGCGGAGATTGATTACTCCGGCAAGGTGGAGTATCCCGGAAGGCAGAAGAAAGTGGACGAATACATAATCACGCTGTCAAAGGACTCCATAAATGAATTTTACAGAGCCGTTGCCGGAGGGTTTGTTTCGCAGCATCAGTCATCTAGCCGTGGGTGGCAGGCTGTAGAGGATTTAATGGATAGGATTGAAGGCTTTGAGTTCACTGAGAATGGGATTGTGACTATTTTAGCCGCGGAAGAAGAGGTGCTGGACATACTCTTCGATTTTCCTGCGTCAAACGAGAAGACTTTGCTCTCCAGGCTTAAAGGTAAGATCGAGCTAAAGGGAGAAAATGGTAGATTCAATGACATAGTGCTTCAAATAGAGGCGTCAGAGGGCGCTGATCTTTACAAAATCGACATCATGAACAAGTATGGGAATGAAAGTGAAGGCGTAATAAAAGAAGAGCTTAGGATTACAGTTGACGACGCCAATTCAGGCAAGAAGCTGAGGGAGTGGGCGCTTATTCTGAATTGGGACAGGCCGCGCCAATCAAGCAATTTCTCAATGAAGCTGGATCTGGACAAGAAGGAAATAAAAAGAACCGAATGGAGCATTAACGGAAACGTAAAGATGGATGAAGCCGGGAAGACATTAGAGGCTGACTTGGACAGCCTGAAGATAAAGTCAACGGATCCATCAGGCGAACTGTTTGCTGATTTAAAGCTCAAGTACTATTTGAGCGCGGATAAGGATCAGGATTTCCTTTATGACTCATCAGGCGCCGCGAATATTTATGACGTTTCTGAGGCGGATCTTCTTGACATGCAGTTTAGGATTATGGAAAATGACGCGCTGAGAAGTGTTTTGAACAATGAGTTTTGATGTCTGGGGCGTTGAGAATGCGCTTGAATGCGACCTGAAAAACGCTTGCCTTCCTCTCCGGCCAAGGGAAATGAATTATCTCCCTTTTGGCTGCAACTGCTTATTTATAATCAGAAATAAAATCGAAAGATTAGTGCCAATGGCAAAAGCATATAAAACGCGCTTGATTTGGTTCCGGATTATAACGATTCTTTAGTCAAATGCATCTATTTTGGAGCTTGACGATCCACTTTGAAGTCGCGAAATGCCAATATCAATCGCGCCCGCTTAATAATCAAGCTTCAAAACAGGAACTTTCAGTGCAAACCACAAGCATATACCGCTTTGCAGTCAAATGTACCGATTTTGATGCCTGGCTGTACACTTTCAAGGTGCGAATGCTTACATCTGCATTTTGCGCTAATTGTATAATCCGACATAAAAATCGGAACTATCCAAAGCAAAAAACCATGGCTGGACTTTTCAATCCTGAACCAAAATCCATTGGCATTATATACTGCTTTTCATATAAAATTACCTTTTTTGGAGCTGGATTATACAGCCAGTGCAAAATGCCGAATCGGCATTTCGCACCATTCAATGGATAATCAAGCTCCAAAAAAGGAACATTTGATGAAAAGCGGTATATCATTAGCATCCCGACGCTGACTCATGCAATTTGCATATAAATGCGGCTTCACCCCTCAGCCGGATAATTTATTCTTTAACCATCACTAAGGAGTAAAAATGTTCAAAAAAGATAATTATATCTATTAGGCACACTGAGGAAAAGAGATTCAACAAGATGATTATGGATTTGAGTGATGCAGATGAGAAAATTTGAAGGCTTCGGACTTACTGAACGAGGATTCAGACATATAGAAAGAAATATTCCGTGTCATGACAGCGCCGGCTATTTTTGCGGGGATAAATTCGCCGCCGCAATTGTAAGCAGCGGACGTGAAAATGTATGCAGCTTCAGAAGCGGAACAGGCTCTGAAGCCGCCGTCAAGGCATCTCTTAGCGAAGTGGCCGGCTTTATTGCTACTCAGGACAAAATCGTAGCCGACACTTTCAAGAAATACGATAAAAGCAGGACGACTGACGCTATAGCCGATGTCATCTCTCAGATAGAGAGAAAAATCTATTTAAGCTGGCTGAAATCCATAAAGCAGCATTTCGCTGATAATCCTCCGACTCAGCAAGAGCAGGCTATACTTGATGGAATGGATATTCTTCCAAATGACATAAGCATGATCTACTCTTGCACACTGTTGGTGGCAGTTTTGACTAAGAGATTTTCATTCGCCATTCAGATTGGAAATGACAGCTGCGTCTTTATAAGCGAAAGCAATGAAGCGTCTATTTTAATCCCTGAGTCCACTTCTGAAGCCAATGCTGTGCTGAGCGAATCGGTCGGCTTTAGGTTTTATTATACCGAACACGCGCCAAAGGGAATTATTGTTTCTACTTCCGGCGTTTCTGATTCGTACAGGCATGATGATTTCTTAAGGCTGAACGAAAAAGTGTTCAGCTCAATGAAGGTGGATTACAGCTCTGCTTTAGGAGACTTGAAGAAGTGGTTTCCCGTCATGACTAAAAAAGGGAGCAAAAAGGATCTAGCCATGGCTGGTGTTTACTTCAGCAAGGATCTGCCTCATATAAGGGGAGATGCGGCTAAAATAGCGGACTCTTCCGAAAAGAGCTCGCGGATTGCCGCCGCAGAGAGCGCTTCTGTAGCTGCCGCAGCTGGGGAAGCTTCTGAAGAGGCGAGGCAGATAGATGAAAAAACGAAGCCATATGCATTGGAAAGATTCAGCAAGCCATTGGAGATTTCTGATGAAGAGGCTGATTATGGATATAACGCTGCTTCCGCAATGGGTAATAATATGCCGGTCATGGCGTCTGGCTTGGTTAAAGCTCCTGTAGCGGCGAAGATACCGGCGCCGGTAAAAATTTGGGAGCCGGGAGAAATTTTGGAGGAGAAAATGCCCTTAAAAAGCGGCATGAATTTTCAGACGAGAGCGAGACCCGCCACAGGATCTGAATTGGAGCTGACGCCTAAAGCAGAATGGATTTTTGAAACTGACGCGATGTTGAGGTATACTAAAGATTCTGATAAAATAGGTATTATGCAGCCAGGCAATCAAAAGAACGGCTTTCCTGCTTTAGATAAAACGCATGAGAAAAGCGGAGTAAATAAGGCTGAAAGCTATAAGGGTGAAAGCTATAAGGGTGAAAGCAAGGCCGAGCCTCCGAATCAGGACTGGGAGAAAGATATGCCTCGCAGGATTTTTGATCCTGATGATTTTCCTGATTCTAGTTTAAAGCCAGGCGCAATATTTGAGCCTGTTAAGCCAAAGCCCCGCAAAGGTGACGTTGATCATGCAAATGTTCCTGACGGAGTTAAGATTAAGCCTGCCGAATCTGATATTTCAGGCGGAGGAGCCCTCCAAGAAGCAGGGAATGCAGCTTCGATGCAGGAGACCGATTTTGAAGGGGGAAAATCGCCTTATTCCTTTGAGCAAAGAAGCTCAGTCAAGCCGGGTGCGTCATTTGAGCCGAACAGGATGGTTTTTGGAGACCCTGGCAGAGTCTATGAAGATGGCAAAGCTCAAAAACAAGCCAAAGGTTTCCAGCCAGTTGAAGCGCTTGAAAAACTTAAACATTCTGAGCCTTCAAATAAATCAGACGTTTTTGAGCCGAATCGGATGGTTTTCGGACGGCGAAGATCTAAAAGCGATGCTATTATTAATGAGCATGAGCTTCCAAAGCCGGATGAATTGCCTAAGACGGAATTGAGCTTTGAACCTGGAAATAATTATGGCGAGGTCAACACAGAATCGCTTGAAAAAGCGATTATTGATGAGGAATTTGGCGCAATATCTATAAAGTATGAAAATCTCGACCCAGTTTTTGAACCGGGAAAGGCATCTGAATTATGCAGAGAGCCAGAGCTTTTCCAGGAATCAAGCGGCAATGCGGAAATTTCCAATGCAAGCTGGCATCATGAGCCCTACGAGGAGTCCGGATCAGGAGGCGGTAAAGACCTTTATGAGGAGCCTGGCCCAGTCGGCTATCCTGGGCTTTACGAAGAATCCGCCTCAGAGAGGCGTCCTGAAATTGAGAGGTTCGGCTCGGAGGAGCATCCTGGGCGCTGCGAGGAATCCGCCTCTGAGGAGCGTCCTGAAATCGAGAGCGCCGGTTCAGCCGAGCAGCCTGGGCTTTATGAGCAATCCCCATCAGAAGAGAATCTTGGACTTCACAAGCAGACTGATACAGACAAGTTTTCTTGGCTATACGGAAAGTCTGACGCTCTCAGATCTCCAGAACTTAATGAAAAAGCTGACGCAGGAAAACATGAGGAAATTTACGAGAAAATAGACAAAGATAAATTTTCATGGCTTTACGGGAAATCAGACACAGTGAAACAACCGGAGCTGAGGGAGACATCCATTTCGGAAAACAATGATTTCGAGCAAACTCGCTCAGACGAGTTTTCGTGGCTTTACAGGGAATCCGACTCAGGCAAAAATCCAGAAATCCACGAAAAATCCACGGTTGAGGCTCCTGGAGTTTCCTCTTATGACTTAGGCATATATTCGGGATATCCCGAGAAACCTGAATCGGAAAAATATCCTGAGCATTTCAATGAAACTGAATTATATGGCATTCCTGGACAATCCAACCATTCAGACAATGGGAATTCCGCCTTCGCTGATTCGGACAGCGTTTCGAGACATTCCAATGAGCCTGAAACAGACGAATATTCGGGACTCAGCGAGGAATCCGAATCAAAGGAGGATATAGGCCTCAACAAGGAATATGATGCGCATGCAATATTGAAATACTCAGAAAAGGCTGAGCAGAGCAAAGCTTTTAGAACAGGGGTATTTAAGCTGAGATATGAGCCATTCAACATATCAGAATCTGATGAGCTGTCTAAGATAAACGGAATACATGAAAAGAAGAGAATCTTCTGGCCTGAAAGCATTTTTGGACAAACTGACTCCCATTGGCTGAAAATAGACTCTGAATCAGACAGACAAATAGAAAAGGCAAAACAAAATGGAGTTGCGGAACTAGAGCCGAAAGATATAGATTTAGATGAGATTTCTAAAGCGAAGCCCAAACAGATTTCAGTGCCAAGGATAATACCTGAGACTGAATCAAATCATTTTTACAGCCATGATTTATCTGGCATAGCAGATATTTCATATTCTAAAACGGAAGAGCCTGAGCCTTATAGAGATGAAGAAGCATATGAGCCGGAAGAAATCTCGGAATATAAGCCTGAGTCATTTTCTGAGGCTGGAGTTGGGAATGTTACGGAGATTTCGGTGGATGAGCCGTCTGATCCTGATATTAACTCTAATATCTCTCAAGAAGAATTGCCAGAATCAGAGAAGGATTTTGAAACGGAAAGATTGCGCTTTCCTGAGCAAGAGAATAATGCGCTTGAGTCAAGAGAAGAATTGGAATTGATGCCCTTAGCGGAAGAATTACCAATAATCAAGCCTTCTTCAACGAAAACTGAAGAAGCTTTAAATGAAGCTCAAAGAGGGTATGACTCTCAAGAACCCGTAAAAGGTTATCAGGAAGCTATTCCAGCTTCTCAAGAAGCAGGAGGTGCTGCTTCTCAAGAAGCAGGAGGTGTTGCTTCTCAAGAAGCTGTTTTAGCGCCTCAAGAGTTTGTTGCTGCACCTCAAGAAACTGACGCGGTGCCTCAGGAAGCTGACGAGATGCTTCAAGGAGCGAAAAGTGGAGGCGTGAAGCAAATGAGAAGAACTAAAAAGGCGCTTTCAATAATCAGGAAGATTTGCCATTAACAAACTTATTAATAAGAGGAAGAGACCAGCCTGCAGCAACGCCTGGCCTCAGCGAACGCGAATATCAGCTTGGGTTGCAATGTAAAAACGCGCCTAAGAAAGACTCTTCAGCGATGGAGTAAAAATCATATTTCACGCCATAAAGGCAGCTTGCGAGAAAATCGCAGGCTGCTTTTTATGTCTAAATACAAAAGGGAGCTTGGCAACCCCACAGAGGATGAAATACAGGAATGGGCCAACGAAGTCCGCTACGGAAAGGGGAATGCGGAGTGAAGGTACTCGCCGACACGAATATCTTGATTTCCGCTCTTCTGTAGCGCCCTGTCAGCCCCGTAGTTTCCTTCATTGAGCAAAATTGATTCTGGGTATTTAATGGATAGTCATACCCCAAAAACTGCTCATTTGACTGCAAATCAGTATAAATAGCAGCTGGCTCGCTTAAGAAAACGCCTAACTTACTGCCTATTAGTCTTTGATGCCTTTGAGGCGCAGTATTATGCAGGCAGGTAAATTCAGCCCAGCTCAAAAAGGCTCGCTATTAACCTCTTAATAATCGCGGGCCTTTTTGTTGATTTAGGCATACTGCTTAGCACTGGATAGTTCCGATTATGATGTCGGATTATACAATTAGTGCGAAATGTGGATATAGTCATTTCGCACCCTTCAAGTGGACAGTCATGCATCAAAATCGGTACATTATGAAGCATTTGCTCTAGTCATGGCAGAGCATGAACCTCGCTATGCCCTTTGAGTTTCATATGAGCCGGGAGGCATTGCATCCATATCAGGCGGAAATTCAAGCGAGCGATACAAGCAGAGCGAAATTGTCAGAATCTCGGCTAATGCATCTATGAATTATATTCAGCGGTTGAATCATCAAGCATCGGCAGGGATTTGGAAACCTCTCCGCAAAGGTTATTTATGTGGATCAAGAATTGTAGGTGGAATTCATGTCTTCAATTGATGCGGCTGCGGCTGTCTTTTTGGTTTTAGAACCGGAAACTTTCCTTTGCAGCTCTTCGTAGAAAAGATCGTCGTCGAAGGGCAGATGGATGGTTTTGCCTAGCCAGCTCGACAAGTGCATTGCATTTGAGATGAGGAGGCCGTTCAACCCCTCCAACCCTGAAGCGACAAGCTCTCCTTTTCCTAGGATCTTCGCGCAAAAGGCATTTAGAACTCCTGCATGCTGCGGGTTTGAGCCGTCGGTTTCTATCTCTATTTTCTTCCATGAGGGGGCGCCAAAGGCCTTAGCGCTTGTTCTGTTGAATTCCCGCTCTGCAATATCAAGCTTCCAGAATGTCAATTTGCTGTCTTCATAAACCAGCTTGCCTTTATCGCCGGATATTTCGAAGCGGTTGTCGCCAGGCGCGTCGGCTGTCGTTGTGACGAAGACTCCGGTGGAGCCGTCTTCGTATTCCGTGTAGGCTGTAACATCATCTTCCACCTCAATATTATGCCATTTACCTTCGTGGCAAAATGCCGTAACCGATGAAGGCATCCCGCAGATCCACTGCCAAAGATCCAAGTTGTGCGGGCATTGGTTCAGAAGCACCCCGCCGCCCTCTCCGGCCCATGTGGCCCTCCAATCGCCGGAGTCATAGTAATGCTGGGAGCGGTACCAGTTGGTGATAAGCCAGCTGTTTCTCTTTATTTGGCCCAGCTCATCGCCTTGAACCATTTCCTTCATTTTTATGAAAAGGCTGTTTGTCCTCTGATTGAACATGATTCCAAAAACTATGCCTTCTTTTTCAGCCTCGCGGGCGGCTTCGTTCATTTCGCGCACATGCTTGCCGTAAACGCCTGCGGGCTTTTCGCACATCATGTGGATCTTTCGGCTTAATCCCTCGATGACCAGCGAAGGGTGCTGGTAATGGGGGACTGCAACGATGGCTGCGTCTATTTCGCCGCTTCGAAGCATTTCAGAAGCGTTTGAAAATAGATGGGCGTCCGGAAACATCTCTTTCGCCCAAGCAAGCCTTTCGGCTCGAATGTCGCAGACTGCGGACAAAACCCCATCTTCCACCTTGCCTGCAAAAAGGTTTCTTGCATGTTCTGATCCCATGTTTCCTATGCCAATTACTCCAAACCGCACTTTTTCCAAAACTTCATCTCCCTTTCTGCAAGTCAGCCTTTTTTAGAGAAATATGAATTCAGGTTCATTAGGCTCAGCTCCAGAGCGTCGAATGGATCCTTCCCGTAACAGTCGTCCTGCTCAACATAAGCCCAAAGCACTCCGGCCTTTTCACAGGCTGCGGCAATTGCGTCCCAATTCAAGTTCCCCTCCATCACTTCCGCCATGCGCCTTTGGCCGTCCACTATTGAGTAGTCTTTAAAATGTATGACGTCGACCCTGCCAGAGAGCTTTTCAAGCCACCAAGCGGGATCCCCTCCGCCTGCCTGAACCCAGTAGGTATCAAGGATGAATCCCATCAAATCCTTATGAAATCCGTCTGCGAGCCTGTCAAATAGAAGAATTCCATCCATCTTCTCAAATTCAAAGTCATGGTTGTGGTACATGAAGTGAAGCCCCGCATCCCTCAAAGCAACAGCTGAGGGATAGTAGTCCTTGATGAAGGCGTCAGCTCCCGCGGCGGTTCTCGGATACTGCTTTGGCATTGAGCCTATGCCGACATAGTCAGCGCCCATCGCGCGGTGATCCTCAATGACTCTTTGGACGTCTCCGATAAGAAGATCCGGGGCTGTATGAGTCACTGAAATCATCAAGCCATTCTCATCGCATATTTGCCTGATGATCTTTGCAGGGATATCTCCCACTGCGGATATCTGGACCCATTTGTAGCCTATCCGCGCAACTCTCTCTGCGGTTCTCCTGAAATCCTCCTCTGTTTGGGTGAACTGGCGAAGCGTGTATAACTGAGCGCCTAGCTGCATGATGCTGACTTCCTCTCATTTAAGATTTTATTGGTTTAAAAAGGATAATGGCACATATTTAAGATTATTTTGGAAATAATGAAAAAAGAATAGGAGGAGGCTTTATTATGCGCGCGAAAAAAAACAGGAGGATCCAATTAATATGCGTGTTTTTGCTATTGACAGGCTTATCGGGAACGAGCCTTGCTTCAGCTGAAATAATCGGCCGGCTTGAGGATCCCAGCGAGGCCTACGGGGATATCGGACCATTGTTCGACTCCTCCGAATTGTTTTTTGAGGAACCCGCGATGACGGACAACGAGTTTATCCAAGCTTTGGTGGATCTAGCCCCGGAGGGCGGAACATGCGTTATACCGGAAGGCGAGTATGAGCTGGGCGGCATTGCCATCACCAAGCCTATGGAGATAAGGGGCGAGGGGAAGGTTATAATGCGGCCGGCAAAAGACGAAGAGGATATGTTCACGCATGAAGCTCCAGCAGCGGATTATCAAAATTTCGTCATGGCGGTCTGGAGCGATGGCGTTTCAATCGACGGGATCAAATTCGACAGCTCCTTTGAGCCGGGTTCCATAGACATCATCCACTACAAGGGCGACAATCTGAAAATCAGCAACAATGTCTTCTCTGTAGGCGAAAATGGCGCCGGAATTATGAGCAAGGCCGAGACCAACAAATATACGATAGAAGACAATGTATTCACAGCTTCGCCCGGGCGTCGCTTTTTCCCGATGATCCAAATCGGCAAATCCACAAAGGGCGCCGTCATCAGAAACAACACGCTGGAAGGAGGATCGCTTGATCTCCTTTCGGACGAGTTCCTGGCTAATTTCTTGACCATAGAGGCGGATGACTTCGAACTTAGCGGCAATGAATTCGCTCTAATCCCCGATTCACCAGACGCCTTCGCCTTTGAGGATGAAATGTCTATTCCGGAGGCCCGCATGGCATTCGCGGGCATTACAACGGAAGAGATGAGCAGGCTCAACCCTTGGAACAGAGGCTATCAGGAAGTGAAGGAAAACCCGAATACTGGCGACGGATCAAAGGGCGCAGTGCTGGTTTTAGCGTTTTGCTTGATTGGCATGGGAGTTCTGCTAATGGTCTTGGACAAGTGCAAATCAAGCGCCGATTTGAATCAAGAGCTGATTGGCTCCATGAATCTGCGGGTATGATGAAATAAAGCGCGCCGCCTTTGAAATCGCTTCTATATCATTTTATATCTCCCGGCGGGATTTGTCCAGGCATGCTGAGCTGCATATGGAAGCGCCTTATTTGAAGCTGGATTATACCGATTTTCATCAAATTTTCTTTTTTTAGCTTGACTGTCCATGGAGTGGTGCGAAATGCCGATATCAATCGCACCTTGAAAGCGGATGCTCTCAAAATGGAAATGGGTGCGCATTGACTGCAAAACTGCGATATTAGAATCTTTTCAAAGAGCTGCCTTGCGCGGCTTAAAGAGCCTTTAGGGCCTGGTTATCCATAGGATAATCAGGCCTTAAAATCTGAAAAGGATGTCTCGCTGATTCCCTGACGATTTGAAGACGATTGCAGTTGAATGTACCGACTTTGGAGCTTGATTATAAAGCGAGTGCAAAATGCAGATAACAATCACACCACTCAATGGACAGTCAAGCTCCAAAAAAGAAACATTTGATGAAAAGCGGCATAGGAACTCCCAATGCGAATAAGCGTCGTGTGAAAGCTCTGTTTTAGAGCTGATATTAAGGCTCTAAAAAGGCGCCCTTGTCTGCGCAACGGCATGAATGTTCTAAAATGGAACCATTAAAATCATGCTATACCCCACATCTCAAATATGTGTTATAATTGAGCAAAAGGCAGCGCTAAAGCCTGCTTGGAGATGCCGCGTCCTCAGGCGGACAATGCAAGGCGTGGCTCCTGCAAAAGCGAACGCCGCTACGTTGCATCGCAGCCAATTCGCCGATTTTATCGCTGCATTCGCTTTCACGCCGTATAATCAAGGCGTAGAATAGAAACCTTCCAATGCGCGCCGACCCAATGGGAGGCATTTCAGAAGGGGGAGGGTTAAACGCAGGGAATCGGAGCTTTCAAGCGTAAATCAATAGGAGGTTCATAAACACCAGCAAATATACGGATTTTCATTGAAAACTGCCTTCTCAATGAAAATAGTTATCGAAACCATAGAATAAAAAACATAGAATGAGGTCATTTGATTGCTGTTCAATAAGCTTGAATTAAGCGAACTTGAAATAATCAGGCAATTCTACTGCGGATCGAAAAGCCGCATAAACGACAACACGCCGGGCGGGACTGTCATGTGGAGGGATTATTTCTCCACTCGCTACGCGATTCTAAATGAAACGTTGATACTTAAAGTGAAGTACATGAACAATCTGACGGCCTTTCCCATGCCTATCGGCAAAGATGCGGCCGGCGCGCTGAAGGCTATAGAGGAGCACTGCAGGAGCCAAGGGCTTAAGATGGTTTTATGCACTTTAACGAAGGAAGATTTGAAAAAGCTTGAGAATAACTATGACTTTGAAGCTAGGAAAGAGCCTATGTGGTTCGACTACTTGTACAAAGCTTCAGATTTGGCTGATCTTCCCGGAAAAAAGTACAATGGGCAGAGGAATCATATAAATTTTTTCAAAAGAACATACCATGACTACGCTCTTAAAGAGATTGGAAGAGAAAACGCCAAGGATTCCATAGAACTCTTGAATAAGCTGAAAGCAAGGATTGACAGCTTTACGCCAATGTATGAAGAGGAACTTGTAAAAACACTGGAAGTTCTGGAAAACTTTGATTTGTACGGGCAAATAGGACTTGCCCTGTACATAGAAGGAGCTGTCGCCGCGTTCTCCATCGGGGAAATCCTTGCCGACACGTTGTTTGTGCATATAGAAAAGTCTGATGCGCTCCTTCGCGGAGCTCCTCAGATGATCGCTACGGAATTTGTGAAGATGAATGTCGGCAAGGGCATCAAATTTGTAAACAGAGAAGAGGATCTGGGCGATGAGGGGCTTAGAAGGTCGAAGCTTTCTTATCATCCGGTGGAGATTGTAGAGAAGTTTACAGCTTTCATAAAGCTCTGATTGATGCGCGGAATTTCTGGAAAGGAATGATATATGCGGTATTTCAGAAAAATTTCCGGAGAACGCTTGTATCTGTCTCCGATAAACGATGAAGACATAGAAGTGTACGCCAAGTGGATGAACGATCCCGACGTGGCTGTCAGCTTCGGATTCGGCCATAGGGCCTTCAGCCTTTTTCTGGAGCGGAAGGAGCTTGAGCATTTCGCGCTTGATCAGAATGTCTTCGCGATTGTCGCCGCGGCGAATGATGAGCTGCTTGGAAATGCGTTCTTCATGGATATGAATCACATTTACCGAAGCGCCGAGGTTGGAATTTTCATCGGAGAGGCCAGGAACAGGGGAGGCGGCTATGGAGCGGAGGCTTTGAGCCTTATTGTAGGCTATGGATTTGAAATGCTTAATCTTCACAGCATAATGCTTCATGTCCATGCCGACAACGCGCAGGCTCAGGCCTGCTACGGAAAAGTTGGATTCAGGGAGTGCGGACGCAGAACTGACGCTGTTTTCAAGAACGGGAAGTATGTTGACATGCTGTCAATGGAAATTTTGGATAATGAGTTTGCAGGCCGCAAGCAACAGGCTCGCAAAGAAAGAAGGGAGGAGCCTTGCTCCGGGGCAGTTTAGGATCAAGCGAATATTATGGAAGGCAAAGTTTTAGAAGCGATTCTGACCAGAAGATCTGTAAGGCAGTACAAGCCTGAAGTTCTGAGTGAACAGCAGATATCGGCAATTGTCGATGCTGCGCTGGCATCTCCAAGCGCCAGCAATTCTCAGCCGTGGCTTCTGAGAGTGATAACGAGAAAGCCTCTTATTGAGGAGTTTGATGAAGCCATCTTTGAAAGCTTCAAGGATGCGGCTCCCGAAATTTATGAAAGATCAAAAAGCAGGGGGAGCACTGTGCTTTACCACGCTCCGCTTGTAATCCTCGTCCTCATTCCGGAAGCCTCAAAGCCGCTCATGGATGCAGGAATACTGGCTGAAAACATTGCAATCGCCGCGAAGGGCATAGGCCTTGACAGCGTAATATTAGGCCTTCCGGGATTTTTATTCCGAAGCGCCGAAGCTGGCGCGAAGTGGAGGGAGAAGCTTCAGATTCCCAAGGGATATGAGCTTGGGATAACAGTTGCTGTAGGCTATAAGGCCGATAGCGCGGTTGTGCGGGACTATGCCCCTGATTATTCCAAAGTCGCCTACATTCGCTAAAGCTTTTAGAAGAGAGGAAAGAGAAAAGGCCGGCATTCGCCTTTTCTCTTTCCTCTCTTTTATGAAGCTTAAGTGTGAAATATGCCTTTATGCAGTTATGCTCGCTTATGCCTATTTGACTGTCCGCTTCCACGCATGCAGCATCGGGCGCCAGAAACACGCGCAGTCAAGCCTATCGATTTTATCAGATTATTTCAAAGGTACTTGACAGTGGTGAGTTTTATGTATTAAAATTACATAAATGGACAATTTTTCCAACAGAGAAGTCAAATATTAGGGAGAACCTGAATATTTCTTAATATTCCTGGATTTTGCTGACGG